>JAICXO010000151.1 GCA_025980335.1 Sphingomonas sp.
ATCACGCGCGAGCGGATCGAGCTTCGGCCGGTGAAGTGGGAAATCAAGGACGGCATCGGGTACATCAACATCAATACCTTCACCGGCAATGTCGGGGAGCAGACCAAGGCCGCGCTGGTGGCGATCGACAAGGCAACGGGCGGCCACCCGCTCGGCTATGTCGTCGACCTGCGCGACAACCCGGGCGGCCTTCTCGACCAGGCGGTCGACGTCGCCGATGACTTCCTCGACAGCGGCGAAATCGTGTCGCAGCGCGGCCGCACCAAGGACGACATCGAGCGCTATTATGCGCGCCCCGGAGACATGGCGCACGGTCTTCCGGTGATCGTTCTCACCGATGCCGGAACCGCGAGCGCGTCCGAGATCGTCGCCGGCGCCCTGCAGGACCACCGGCGGGCGATCATCATGGGTGAGAAGAGCTTCGGCAAGGGCTCGGTCCAGACCGTCGTCCAGACCGGCCCGGACAGCGCCCTGAGGCTGACCACGGCACGCTATTACACGCCGTCGGGCCGCTCGGTTCAGGCCGGCGGAATCCAGCCGGACATCGACGTCCCCCAGCTTTCCGATCCCGACTACAAGGACCGCAAGGTGGTGCGCGAGGCAGACCTTCGACGCCACCTGCTCGCCCAGTCGACGGTCGACGACAAGCTGCTGGATTCGGACGATACGCCCGACCCGCGCTTCATGATGACCCCCGCATCGCTCGAGAAGCAGGGCATCAAGGACTTTCAGCTCTATTATGCCCTGAACACGATCAAGCGGTTGGCCGCGCCGACCTATATCGCGTCGGCGACTCCGGCGAAGAAGCTGCGCTAGGCTGAACGCATGAACGAAGCGGTCGCCGAGCGCAGGGCGCCGGGTTTCGGCCCCGTCTCTGCCGCCAGGCTCGTCGCGCTGCTGCTTCCGCTGGCGCTGCTCGGCGGCGCACTGGGCTCGCAATATCTCGGCGGACTGCATCCATGCGAGATGTGCATGTGGCAGCGCTGGCCGCATGCCGTAGCGATCGTTCTGGCGTTGCTCGCCTTCACAAGTCCCGCTGAATCGACCCGTTCGCGTGCGCTGGTCCTGCTGGCAGCGCTGGCGATCGCGGTGTCCGGCTGTATCGGCGTCTACCACGCCGGCGTGGAAGCCAAGATCTTCGAGGGCTTCACTCAATGCACCGCGACGGGGAAGGGCCTTAGCCCCAGCGAGCTGCTGCAGGAGATTAGCCACGCGCCGCTCGTGCGCTGCGACGAGGTTCAGTTCCGCTTCCTCGGTATTTCCATGGCGGGTTGGAACGCGATCCTGTCGCTCGCCGGGGCGACCCTGATTGTCATTCTCGCCCTTCGCGGCAAGCGCGCGTGAGCGGCTGGCGGCCCGGCGATCGGCGGCCCGACCGCGCGTCGATGCTTCGAGTCGACCAGGCCGGCGAATATGGCGCGACCCGCATCTATGCCGGCCAGCTTGCCGTCCTTCGCCGCAACTGCCCAGAAGCGAAGCTCGTCGCGCGGATGGCGGCGCAGGAGGAGCGCCACCTGAAGCGGTTCAACGCGCTGATGGCCGAGCGTCGCGTCCGTCCCACCGCGCTCCAGCCACTGTGGAACGTCGCCGGCTTCGCGCTCGGCGCCGCCACGGCGTTGATATCAGAGAAGGCGGCGCTGGCGTGCACCGACGCGATCGAGACCGAGATCGACAAGCATTATGGCGAGCAATTGGCTGAGCTCGGCGACGACGATCCGGAGTTTGCCGCAGATATCGCCGACTTCCGGGCCGACGAGCTCGAGCATCGCGATATTGCGCGCGAGGCCGGGGCGGCGCAGGCCGCGGGGTACCCGTTATTGACCGCGACCATCCGTGCCGGTTGCAGGGTGGCCATTGAACTATCCAAGCGGATATGAGGAACG
>JAICXO010000092.1 GCA_025980335.1 Sphingomonas sp.
ACCCGTGCCGAGAAGACGGCGGATGGGTACCGCCTCACCGGCACCAAGATGTGGATCACGAATTCTCCCATCGCCGACGTCTTCGTCGTCTGGGCGAAGTCGGATGCACACGGTGGCAAGATCCGTGGCTTCGTGCTCGAGAAGGGCATGGCCGGCCTGTCGGCGCCGAAAATCAAAGAGAAGCTCTCTCTTCGCGCCTCGATCACTGGCGAGATCGTCATGGACGGCGTCGACGTCGGCGAAGATGCGCTGCTGCCCAATGTCGAAGGCCTGAAAGGCCCGTTCGGCTGCCTCAACCGTGCACGCTACGGCATCGCCTGGGGATCGATGGGCGCGGCGGAATATTGCTACGCCGCGGCGCGCCAGTACACGCTCGACCGCAAGCAGTTCGGCAAGCCCCTCGCGGCCAACCAGCTCGTCCAGCTCAAGCTCGCGAACATGGCGACGGAGATCACCCTTGGACTGCAGGCATGCCTGCGCGTCGGGCGCCGGCTAGAGGCCGGTGAGCTCGTCCCCGAAACGATCAGCCTGATCAAGCGCAACAATTGCGGCAAGGCGCTGGAGATCGCCCGCACGTCGCGCGACATGCACGGCGGCAACGGCATCTCGGCCGAGTTCCAGGTGATGCGCCACGCCGCCAACCTCGAGACGGTCAACACCTACGAAGGCACGCACGACGTCCATGCACTGATCATGGGCCGCGCGATTACCGGGCTGAACGCCTTCTAGCGCGGGCTCCACGCGGGCCGGCGGAGGACGATCGTCGGCTCTCCATGGTAGGACGTCTCGTGAAGCGGCTCGAACCCGAGCTTGTCGGCGAGCTTGAGCGACGGCTCGTTTGCGGGCGCAATGATCGCCCAGATCGGAGTCGGCTCGAGATTGGCTTCGGCCCAGTCGAGCACCGCTCGGCAACCCTCGCTCGCCATTCCCTGGCCGTGCGTTTCTGCCGCGAAGATCCAGCCCATTTCAGGCTCCTCGCCGAACTCGGGCTGGAGGCCCCGCCACGCGGTGAACAGTCCGGCATTGCCAACGAGCTTGCCGTCCGACTTACGCTCGACTCCCCAGGTGCCGAAGCCGTTGAGCTGCCAGCCTCCGGCCGACGCCATCAGCCGGCGCCAGCAATCCTCCGCGCTCATCGGCTCGGGCCCGAAGTGGCGATGCACGTCGGGGTGGCTGACGATCGCGTGGTAGGGGCGGAAGTCGTCCTTCCGCCAATGGCGAAGCACGAGCCGTTCAGTCTCGATTCGCGGAGCTTCGCGAAATCGCGGTAGCGGGTTCGCTTGTCCGCCCGACAAGCCGAGCTCGTTACTTCTTGCCGAGCGAGAGCCCGCCGAAGCGCTTGTTGAAGCGCGCGACCTGGCCGCCTTCCTGAACCTGGCGGGTGCCGCCGGTCCATGCGGGATGGACCTTCGGGTCGATCTCGAGGTGGAGGGTGTCCCCTTCCTTGCCCCAAGTCGACCGCATCGGGAACTTGGTCCCGTCGGTCATTTCGACCGTGATCATGTGATAATCGGGATGGATACCGGACTTCATCTGATTTTTCCTTGGCTTAGCTGCTGGTTTCCGACCAGCGGCGCAAGTTGAGCGCGCGCCTTATAGGGTGGCTTCGAAATTGGCAACAATCAGGCGGGCTGCGCCCTTCCTTCGTCCACCCCTGCCCTTAGCTGCGGCACGAAATGCTCGGCAAGGGCGAAGCCGCCGAACAGGAGCGCGGCGTAGAACAGGTCGCCCGCAATCGTGTTCTGGAAGAACGGGATCGCGGCGGCATAGCAGCTTCCAAGCGCGGCCAGCGTATGCGGATACATTCCGCCGACCAGCCACACGCCGAAATTGCTCACGATGAAGAACAGCAGCGAGCTTGCGAGCGTCGCTCCCGCCACCCTCGCCACGCCGACCCGAGCGAGTGCAATCGATCCAAGCAGGGCGATCAGCACCACCGCGGCGTACTGGAACAGCATGCCGGAATAGAAGCCGAGTACGAGATCGCTGATCAGGAGCGCGGCAAGCGGCGCTGCGACGGCGAGCGCTTTACGTCCGAGATAAGCGCCGCTGAACAGCGCCATCGCGTCGATCGGCGAGAAATTCGGCGGATGCGGAAAGAGGCGGAGCGCGGCCGCGGCGGCAATGGCGCCGAGGAGCACGGAAACGCGGATGTGGTTGCCAGTCATGGCGGTGCTGATAACGCGCAAATCCGCAATTTGACAGCCCGCCCGGAGCAGCCCTACCAACGCCGCCGACCAGGGTGCCGCCCACCGACGCAAGTCGGACCGGGGGCGGTTCAAAGGGAAGCCGGCGAAACTCCGGCGCTGTGCCCGCAACTGTAAGCGCCGCATGATCCCATCCGGGAGCGGCAAAGTCAGGAACCTGCCCTGGTTCGTCGTCCGTTTCCCCGGCCGGGACCAGCCGCGGGGGCGTGGGCAAGGCACGGCACTCGGCCGCGCAACCCCTCTGTGACGGCAATTCGTCAACGGAGGGTCCCATGCAGGCATTGCCAGTCGACACCAGCCAGATCGTCATCACCGCCTCGCGCGCGCCCGAAAGCGAAGCCCAGGCACCGGCGAGCGTCACAATTATCGACAGCGAGGAGATCGAGCGCCTCGACGAGCCGCTCGTCGCCAGTCTTCTCCGCCTCACGCCTTCGGCGGCCGTGACCAGCATCGGCCCGGCGGGGTCGCTGACGGAGGTCCGGATCCGCGGCGCCGAGGCCAACCACACCCTGCTCTTCGTCGATGGAATCAAGATCAACGACCCCGCGTCGGGCGACGCGCCGCGCTTCGAGCTGCTCAATGCCGACCTCGCCTCCCGGATCGAGGTGGTGCGCGGGCCGCAATCTGCGCTGTGGGGCTCGGATGCGATCGGGGGCGTGATCGCCATCAACGGCCTCGCTGACCAGCGCGGTTTCGGTGCGTCAGCGGAGGGCGGCTCGTTCGGCTTTGCGCGCGCAAGCGCCTCCGGCGCGGTTACCGATGGCCGGCTCGACCTCTCGGGAGCCGCCGGATGGCAGCGGGCGACCGGAATCGACAGCTTCGGCGCTCCCGGCGGCGACAAGGATGGCTACCGCAATTTCTCCGGGCGGCTTCGCGCGACCTTCGCCTTGAGCAATTCTCTCCGGGTCGGGGCGAGCGCGTTGGCGTTGACCGGCGAGAGCGAGTTCGACGGCTTCGACCCGGTCACCTTCGTCCATACCGACACCCGCGACAGCAGCCGCAACGCGCTTGCCGCGGGCCGCCTGTGGGCCGAGTTCGGGTCCCGGCAGTCCGCGTGGAGCGGCCACGCGAGCGCGTCGCTGCTCGGCTCGTCCAACCGCAACTATCTTGCCAACGATCCGCTCAACCGCACCAGCGGGACGCGACGCATCGTCGACGCCCAGGTCGAGCGCACATTCGCGACGGGGCCGTTGACCCACCGCCTGATCGTCGCTGCGGAAGACGAGCGTGAAACCTTCCGCGCCCGCGACACGATCTACGGGGGGTTCACCGACCAGGATCGAAACCGGGACCATCGGGCGCTCACCGCCGAATGGCGCGCGTCATCGGCCGCGTTCACCGGCGACGTCGCGGTGCGGCGCGACCTGTTCAACCGGTTCAGGGACGCGACCAGCTTGCGCGCATCCGGGCTGGTGAACGTCGGCGCGGGCTTCGCGCTGACAGGCTCCTATTCCGAGGGCATCGCGCAGCCGACCTTCTTCGACCTGTACGGTTTCTTCCCCGGAAGCTTCGGCGGCAACCCGGCGCTCAAGCCCGAAAGCTCACGCGGATACGAAGCGGGCGTGCGCTACCGGCACGGGCGGATCGACGCATCGCTCACCGGCTATCGGCAGCGGCTGCACGACGAGATCGTCGACGTAACCGACCCTGCGACGTTCCTCCTCACCACCGTCAACCGGCCCGAGACGAGCTATCGTTCGGGCGTCGAAGCGGCCGCGGGCATTCGCGTTTCCGATGCGCTGAGGCTCAGCGCCAACTACGCCTTTCTCCATGCGAGCGAGCCCGACCCGGTGACCGGTGGCCAGGTTCCCGAGCTTCGCCGGCCGAAGCACAGCGGCTCCGTTGCCGCCGATGGTGCCGTCGGCCGCTGGAGCTACGGCGCGTCAATCGCCTACGTCGGTGCGCACCTCGACCTCGCCGACAACTTCCCGTTCGACGTCCGGCGCCTGCACGCATATTGGCTGGCGGGCGCGCGGTTGGCCTACGCTGTGAGGCCGGGAATCGAGCTTTATGCCCGCGCTTCGAACCTCTTGGGCGCGCGCTACGAGGATTCGGTCGGCTACCGCACCGAAGGGCGCGGGCTGTTTGCGGGGATTCGGCTCGAGCGCCGGTAGATCAGGCGGCGGGCGGGTCGGTGATCATCGCCGTGAAATTCGCCTCCGCGGCGAGCTTCCCGTCGATGGTCGCGCGGCCGGCGAACTTGCACACGCTCGCGCGCTTCTGGACGAACTCGACTTCGAGCCGAAGAAGCACGCCCGGTTCGACCGGCGTGCGGAACTTGGCGCCTTCTATCGCCATGAAATAGACCAGCTTGCCCGAGCCGGCGAGGCCGAGCGCTTCGACGGCGAGCACGCCGGCCGCCTGCGCGAGCGCCTCGACGATCAGCACGCCCGGCATGATCGGGCGGCCGGGGAAATGGCCCTGGAAGAAGGGCTCGTTGATCGTGACCGCCTTGATCGCGACGATCCCCTTGTCGGGATCGAGGCTCTCGACTCGGTCGACGAGCAGCATCGGATAGCGATGTGGCAGCGCGGCCATCACCCGCCGGATGTCCAGCGGGCCCGCCGTGCTGCCGCTCGCTTCCGTCATTGCTGGCTCTAGCGGCCCTGCGGAGCCGGCGCGGCCGGCGCGGTCGTGACCAGCGTCGGCAGCGACGCGTTGAGCGCGGCGAGCACGTCGTTGGTGACGTCGACGTTCTGCGCGGTAGCGAGCGTGGTGCCGACTTCGACCAGGAGGTTCGCGCCGCGGCGCTGCATGACCTGCTGGTAGATCGGGCTGAGCTTATCCTGGATCTGCTTCTGGATGTACTGCTGGTTGGCCTGGATCTGGCGCTGCTGCGTCGACAGTTCCTGCGCCGCCTGCTGCTGCTTGCGCTGGAACGCCTCGATGCGGGTCTTGAGCGCCGCGTCCGGTTCCTTGCCCTTCAGCGCATCGACCGCCGCCTGGATCGACTTCTGCTCGGTCTCGAGCGGAGCCGCCAGCGCCTGTTCGCGGCCCTGATAGGACTGCACCTGGCTCTTGAGCGCCGCCTGCGCGGTTTTGCACGCGTTGCACTCAGCGGTCACGCGATCGAGGTCGACCACTGCCACGACGGCGTTGGGAAGGGCCTGCGCGGTCGCTGCGGAAGGAGCAATGGCGGCGGCTGCAACGGCCGCCGAAATGAGCAGAGTTTTCATCAGAATTGAGTCCCTACGTTGAAAGTGAACAGTTTCGGATCGTCGCCCCTCTGGACGACCAGGGCCTTGGCGATGTCGAGGCGCAGCGGGCCAAAGGGCGAAACCCAGTTGACTCCGATGCCGACTGAAACGCGCGGCCGCGCCGAATTGCCGAGGAAGACTTCCTTGAAACCCGGGGTGGCCGAGTAAGCGGTCGGGTTCGAGACGGCGTTGCCGTTGAGGTCCTTGCTGCAGTCCGCCGCCGAACTCTGGAAGGCGGCCAGGCTCGAGCTCAGGTCGGTTGGGCTGCAGAAAGCGACGACGTTGTTGAGCTGCGGCGCCGTGATGTCCCAAAGCGACCCCGCGTCGACGTAAACGGACGGGCGCAGACCATAGCTCTTCAGCGTCGAGCTGACCGGCAGCTGCAGCTCGATGCGGGCGAGATAGAAGGCCTTGCCGCCGATCGCGTCGTTGACGTCCTTGTTGACGTCGAGGTCCTGGAGCGTGCCGTCGCTGTTGTACGGAATACGAACCACGCGCGGACCGATGCCCCGGATGTCGAAGCCGCGGATGTCCGAGTTGAAGAACCGGTCGGTAATCCTGATCGGATCGCGGAACGGACCCGGCGCGCTCTGCAACGCCTTGATGTAACCGCCCTCGGCGTGGACCGACAGAATCCAGCTGCCGAAGCTGCGGTACTTGGTCGCAAAGCCCTGCGTGCGCAAATAACGAACGTCGCCGCCGACGCCCGCGAAATCCTGGCTGAACGTGATCTGCTGACCGCGCGTCGGGTGAATGCCGTCGGTGTCGTCGTAGATGGTCGAATAGCCGATCGCAGACGTCAGGCGCTTGCCGATCTGGTCGCACAGGTACGACCCCGCCTTGAACGGATCGCACACCCCGTCGGTGTAGAACGTGCCTTTGTCGAGGCTGATGTCGTCCTGGCTCAGCGTGTAGCGCGTGCCGAGGCTCCAATATTCGCTCAACGGGAAGCCGAACCTGAGGCCGCCGCCGGTGCTGACCTGCTTGTAGGTCGTCTGCCGCGAATTATCGGCGAGATAGTTGAAGCTGCTGTAGTCGCGGCGGAACAATTGCGCGCCGAACAGGATCGGCTTGTCGAGGAAATAGGGATCGGTGAACCCGGCCTCGATCGACTTCGAATAGAGCGACCAGTTGACCTGGGCGTCGACCTGCTGGCCCTTGCCGAGGAAGTTGTTCTGCGAAATGCCGAGCTGGATGATCCAGCGCTCGAGGCTCGAATAGCCGCCTGACAGCTGCAGCTGCCCGGTCGGCTTTTCCTCGACGTTCGCGCCGAGCACGATGCGGTCCGGGGCGGAGCCCTCCGACTGCTTGATCTCGAACTTGTCGTCGAAGAAGCCGAGGCTCTGGATTCGGTCCTGGCTGCGCTTGACCTTCTGGGCGTTGAACGCGTCGCCTTCGTTGAGCCGGAACTCGCGCCGGATGACCTTGTCGCGCGTGCTGGTGTTGCCGGTGATGTCGATCCGCTCGACATAGACGCGCGGCGTCTCCCCGACCTTGATGGTCAGGTTCATCACCTTCTTGTCGGGATCGCGGTTGTAGGCCGGATTGATGTCGGCGAAGGCGTAACCGATGTTGCCGGCAGCCTCGTTGAGGTTGGTGATCGCGTCCTCGACCTGTTTCGCGTTGAACCAGGTGCCGGGCTGGATCTTGGCGACCTTCAGCACTTCCGAATTGGGGAAATCGCGCAGCGCGCTGTCCGCCTCGACGGTGCCGAAATGGTAGCGCGGCCCTTCGTCGACCACATAGGTGATGACGAAGTCGCGCCGGTCCGGAGTCAGCTCCGCCAGCGCCTGGACGACCCGGAAGTCGGCATAGCCCTGCGTCAGGTAGAAGGCGCGAAGCTTCTGCTGGTCGGCCGCGAGCCGGTCGGGATCATAGGTGTCGTTAGACTTGAGGAAGCCGAGCACGCCGCCGGCCTGGCGCGTGTACATTTCCTTGCGCAGCCGGTCGTCGGGGAAGGCCTTGTTGCCGAGAATGTTGATCGCGCGGACCTTGGCGAGGTCGCCTTCGTGGATTTCGAACACCACGTCGACGCGGTTCTGGTCCAGCTGAACGATCTTGGGATCGACCCGAGCGGCGAACCGCCCTTGCCGGCGGTAGAGCTCGAGGATGCGCGCGACGTCCGCGCGCGCCGCCGACCGGGTGAAGATCTGTCGCGGAGCTTCCTTGATCTCCGGCATGATCTTGTCTTCCTTGAGGCGCTTGTTGCCCTCGAGGATGATGCGGTTGATCACCGGGTTTTCGCGGACGTTGATCACGAGGTCGCCGGTTTCGGTGCCGCTGATGTTCGCGTCGGCGAACAGATCGGTCGCGTAGAGATCCTTGAGCGCCTTATCGAGCGTCTCGCGCGTGTAGGTTTCGCCCGGCGTCAGGTTGGCATAGGCGCGGACCGTCTCCGGCTCGAGCCGCTGATTGCCGCGCACGGTGATCGAGCGGATCGTCCGCACCGGCTGCGGCGCGACAGCCGCGGGGGCTTGCGGCTGCGCCGTATCGGGCTGCTGCGTGGCCGCGGGTTGCGCGGGGGCGGCTTGCGCCGCGAGCAGTGGAGTCGCGGATCCGCCGAGCACCGTCCCGACCAGAAGCAGCGCACCCGCCCGCCGGCTAAAACTCGTCTTGCCTGAAATCACGTCCCCGCCTTTTTTGTGTAAATGGTGCGTACGGCGCGCTTCGCCGCCAAGCCCCGGTTGCCCCTGCCCCAACCTACCTAGCCAATCAAGCGCTGAAGCCCTTTGAACAATCCGCGGCCACCCAAATCGTTGAAGGTGACGAACAATACCAATGCGAGAATGAGTGCGAGGCCGCCGCGGAACGCCCATTCCAGCGCATTGGCGCTCGGTGCTTTGCGCCGGACGGCTTCCACGACGTAGAAGAACAAGTGCCCTCCATCGAGCATCGGGACTGGCAACAAGTTGATGAATCCGAGATTAATTGACAGCAGCGCCAGCAGCTGCACGAAGGCGAGCGGCCCCAGCTCTGCGGCAGCCCCCGCAATCTTGGCGATCTTGACCGGGCCGCCGAGTTCCTTCGGCGAGACCTTTCCGCGGAATATCTGCCCGATTCCGTCGACCATCGAGCGGGTGAAGCTGGCGGTATAGCCCACGGCCATGGGCACGGCGCGATAGACCGGCACGGGCGCCATCACCTGCATGGTCGGGAAGACGCCGAGAAGGCCGCGGCGCACCTTTTCGCCGGGCGATTGCTCGATCATGTCGGAACCGAGCGTCACCCGGATCGACTGGACGGTGCCGGAGCGCTCGATCTTGAGCGGGACGGTTTCATCCGGCCGGATCGCGACGACGTTCGAAATGTCCATGAACGTCGGGGTGCCCTGCCCCGCGACCTCGAGGATCCTGTCGCCCGGCTGAAGCCCCGCCTTGGCGGCCGCGGTGTGCGGAATGACGCCGCCGACGACGTTGGTCTGGGGAGTCCCGACGAAGCTGAAGAAAGCGGCGAAGATTGCGACGGCGAGGATGAAATTGGCGAGCGGACCGGCGAGCACGACGAGGAACCGTTGCCACACCGGGCGCAGCTGGAAGGCGCGCTCCCGCAGCTCGGGCGGAATGTCCTCGAGATCTCCCGGATTGCTTGCCGGAGTCATGTCGCCGACGAACTTCACGTAACCGCCGAGCGGCAGCCAGGCCACCTTCCAGCGGGTCCCCTGCCGGTCGGTCCATCCGAACAGCTCGTGGCCGAAACCGATCGAGAAAGTCTCCGCCGGAATGCCGAACAGCCGTGCCACGAGATAATGGCCGAACTCATGGAAGAAGACGAGCGGCCCGAGCGCACAGACGAAGGCGACGAGGACGAGCCAGAGAGGAGGCTGCTGGGCGATCATCGGCACGGGTCCGCGGTCAACTCGCCAACGCGCAGGCGCGTTTCGCGGTCGATCTCGAGCACGTCGCCGATCGACTCGGGCGGAGCGAATTCGCAGCGGCCGAGGGTCCGCTCAACCAGCTGCGCGATTCCGGGAAACGAAAGCTCGCCGGCAAGGAAGCGCGCCACGGCGATCTCGTTCGCGGCATTGAGGACGATCGGCGCCGCGCCGCCTGCTTCGAGCGCATCGCGCGCGAGACGAAGCGCGGGAAAGCGCGCCAGGTCGGGTGCTTCGAAATCGAGCCGGCCGACGCTTGCGAGGTCGAGGCGCTTGGCGGGCGTGTCGATCCGTTCGGGCCAGGCGAGCGCGTAGGCGATCGGGATGCGCATGTCGGGCGATCCGAGCTGGCCGAGCACGGATCCGTCGACGAACTCGACGAGCGAATGGACGACCGATTGCGGGTGGATCAGCACGTCGATGCGCTCCGAGGGAAGGCCGAACAGGTAGCGCGCCTCGATCAGCTCGAGCCCCTTGTTCATCATCGTCGCCGAATCGACCGAAATCTTGGCCCCCATCGACCAGTTGGGATGCGCCACGGCCTGGGCCGGTGTCGCGTCCGCGATCCGCTCGGCGGACGCGGTGCGGAACGGACCGCCGCTCGCGGTCAGGATAATCCTTGAGACATGATCGGCGCTGCTGCCGGCAAGACATTGAAAGATCGCGTTATGCTCGCTGTCGACCGGAAGCAGGGTCGACCCGCTGGCCTGCGCCGCGCGGGTCATCAGCTCGCCGGCAGTGACCAGCGCCTCCTTGTTCGCAAGCGCCACCGTCTTGCCCGCCTCGACCGCCGCCATCACCGGCGGAAGCCCGGCGCAGCCGACGATTGCGGCAATGACGAGGTCGGCATCGGCGCAGGCGGCGTCGGTCAGGGCGGCCTTCCCT
>JAICXO010000073.1 GCA_025980335.1 Sphingomonas sp.
GAGCACGTCGGACACTCGGCTGTCGATCCGCGGGTCGATCGCGCGCAGCGCGTCGAGCGGCAAATCGGCGAGATCGCACCCACGCTCCTCCGCAGCCTTCACCGCCCGGCCGGTGATGTGGTGTGCATCGCGGAACGGCACGTCGGCCTCCCGAACCAGCCAGTCGGCGAGATCGGTCGCGGTCGAATATCCCTGCGCCGCCGCCGTCCGCATCCGTTCCGGCACGAACTCCACGGTTTCCACCATTCCGGCAAGCGCCTCGAGCGACAGCATCAGCAGGTCGCGCGCATCGAACACCGGCTCCTTGTCGTCCTGCATGTCCTTTGAATAAGCGAGCGGCAGGCCTTTCATCGTCACCATCAGCGAGGTGAGCGCACCGACTATCCGCCCGCTGTGCCCGCGCACCAGCTCGGCGGCGTCGGGATTGCGCTTCTGCGGCATGATCGACGAACCGGTCGAATATTCGTCCGAGAGCTTCACGAAGCCGAACGGCGCGCTTGCCCAGACGATCAGCTCCTCGGCGAGCCGCGAGAGATGCAGGCCGCACTGCGCGGCGGCTGAAAGATAATCGAGCGCGAAGTCGCGGTCGGAAACGGCGTCGAGGCTGTTCGCCGTCGGCCGATCGAAGCCGAGCGCGTCGGCAGTGCGCTCGCGATCGATCGGGAAGCCGGTGCCCGCAAGCGCCGCGCTTCCGAGCGGCGATTCGTTCATTCGAACACGCGCATCGGCGAACCGCGACAGGTCCCGTCGAAGCATTTCGTAATAGGCCATCAGATGGTGACCGAGCGTCACCGGCTGCGCGACCTGGAGATGCGTGAAGCCCGGCATTATGGTGTCGGCATGTTCCTCGGCGCGGCCGACCAGCACGCGCTGGAGATTGCGGATCGCGTCAACCGCCTCGTCGCATGCATTGCGAACCCACAGCCGAAAGTCGGTCGCTACCTGGTCGTTGCGCGAGCGCGCGGTGTGCAGCCGCCCGGCCGCACCGCCGATCAGCTCGCCGAGCCGATGCTCGACGGTCATGTGGATGTCTTCGAGCTCCGTGCGCTCGGGCACGCCGTCGCGCTCATATTCGGCAGCGATGCGGTCGAGTCCTTCGAGGATTGCGGCGGCGTCGGCTTGCGAGATGATCCCCTGTTCGCGAAGCATGGCCGCGTGCGCCTTCGATGCGGCGATGTCCTCTCGCCAAAGCCTCTTGTCGAAGCCGATCGACGCATTGATGCGCTGCATCAGCTCGGCCGGACTGCCGCCGAACCGTCCGCCCCAGGTGCGCTGCGAAGGAGGTTCGTCGGGCATGGCGCGCGGGTGCCACGCACCGGAGTGGCGGTCAAATCAGTGGAGCTGCCCGCATTCGCGGTTGGCGGGCACTGCGATGTCCATCTTCTTGGGACGCGGAAGGTTCAGGGCGGCCATGATCGCCACAAACTCCTCTGAAGTCCTGCCGCCGCCTAGACGCGGGTTGCGCTCGCGCTCCTGGCCGATGCTGCTGACGTGCCGCTGCTGATAATCGTGGCCCGGATAGACCAGCGTGTCATCGGGCAGGCTGAAGAGCTTCTCATGGACCGAACGGTACAAGGTCGCAGCGTCGCCGTTCTGGAAATCGGTGCGCCCGCAACCGTCGATCAGCAGCGCATCGCCGGTGAACAGCCGCGCTCCGCCGGCGCTTTCGAGCAAATAGGCGTGATGATCGTCGGTGTGCCCGGGCGTGTGGAGCGGCTGAAGCTCGAGCCCTCCGATGCGGATCGTCTGCCCTTCCCTCACGAGCACGTCCGCATGGCTCGCATCGCTCCTCTCCGGGACCGCGCACTTGCAGCCGGTGGTCTCGCGCAGTCGCGACGCGCCGGTCACATGGTCGGCGTGGATGTGGGTCTCGATCGTGTAATTCAGCGCCAGCCCGAGTTCGCCGAGCAGCTGGAGGTCACGTTCGACTGTCTCCAGAACCGGGTCGATCAGCGCCGCCTCGCTGCTCTGCTCGCAGCCAAGGAGATAAGTGTAGGCCGACGATTGCGGCTCGAACAATTGGCGGAAGATCATGGACAGCCCCCTTGCCCGGAGGAGGCGTTGTAGCCCATCGGCGCCGTCATGAACATTTGCGTGATCGGCGCCGGCTCCATCGGCGGCTGGGTAGCGGCGAAGCTTGCCGGAAGCGGCAACCAGGTGACGGCGCTGAGCAGCCGCGGCGCGCTCGAATCGATCCAGCTGACCGAAGCGGGCGCAACTGCGACCGTCAACCTGCGTCCTTTCGCGGGCCCTGCCGATGTGCTGGTGATCGCGGTGAAGGCGACGGCGCTCGAACTTGCCGCGCAATCTGCCGGCAAGTGGATCGACGAGCGAACGCTGATCCTGCCGATGCTCAACGGCGTACCCTGGTGGTTCCTCGACGGCGAGCCGCTGACTTCGGTCGATCCGAACGGTGCCGCTGCGACGGCATTCCCGGCCGACCAGCTGATTGGCTGCGTCGTCCACGCCTCCTGCTTTAGGACCGCTCCGGACAGCATCGTCGTCAACCACGCGGACAAGCTCATCATCGGCGAACCGGAGGGCGGCGAGCCGACGGAGCGCCTCGCGCGGCTCTTCGCATTGCTCGACGAAGCGGGCCTGCGACCGGACATGAGCGCGAACGTGCGTCGCGCGATCTGGTACAAGCTGTGGGGCAACGCGACGATCAATCCCTTGTCCGCGCTCACCCGCGCCACCTGCGACCGGATCCTTGCCGATGCGGAATGCCGCGCCTGGATGCGCGAGGGCATGGCAGAGCTTGCCGCCATTGGAGCAGCCATCGGTTGCCCCATCAGCGAAAGCGCCGACGACCGCATGGCCGTGACTGCCCGGCTCGGCGCGTTCAGGACGTCGATGCTTCAGGACGTCGAGGCGGGGCGCCCGATCGAGCTCGAAGCCCTGCTCGGCGCGCCGCGCGAGATTGCACAGCGCAAGGGCATGGCAACGCCGGCGCTCGACCGGCTCTACGGCGTGACGCTGCTGACGGCGAAGAGTCTCGGGCTGAGTTAGCTGGTCGCGGCGACCCGGCCGACGCACTCGCCGAGGCCGATCCGCACGGCCCCCTCGCCGTCGCACCAGGCGCGCAGCGTGATCTCGTCGCCGTCTTCGAGGAAGCTGCGAGTCTCGCCGGTCGGAAGCGCAATGGGCTGCCTGCCGCCGCGGCTGATCTCGAGAAGCGAGCCGAGGCCGCTGTCGCTCTCGGTCGAGAGCGTGCCTGTGCCGATGAGGTCGCCGGGCTGGAGGTTGCAGCCGTTGGCGGTGTGATGCGCGACGATCTGCGCCGCGCTCCAGTACATCGCCGCCTCCGCCGAGCCGCGCGAGAGGACATGCGGCGCCACGCCCTGACGGCGCATCCGCTCCGTCGTGAGCGTCACTTGCAGCTGAATAGCTAGCGCGCCTGACTGCCGGTCCGCCGCATCGTCGAGGTACGGCAGAGGCTCGGGGTCGGCGGCGGATCTCGGCGGCATGGGTCTGCGGAACGGCGCGAGCGCCTGTGGGCTCACCACCCATGGGCTGACGCTGGTCAGAAAATTCTTGGCGAGGAAGGGCCCGAGCGGCTGATATTCCCAGGCCTGAATGTCGCGCGCGGACCAATCGTTGAGCAGGCAATAGCCGGCGATGTGCTCGGCCGCTTCGGCGACGGGAATGGGCGAACCGAGCTCGTTCCCCTCGCCGATCCAGATGCCGAGCTCGAGCTCGTAGTCGAGCCGGCGGCTCGGCCCATATTCGGGCGCATCGGCATCGGGCGCCTTGCGCTGGCCGTTGGGGCGGATCACCGGCTCGCCCGAAACCCGTACCGAGCTCGCGCGGCCATGATAGCCGATCGGCACATATTTGTAGTTGGGCAGCAGCGGATTATCGGGCCGGAACTGCTTGCCGACATTCGTCGCGTGATGGATGCCGACGTAGAAATCACTGTAGTCGCCGACCACGCACGGCAAGTGCATCCGGACTTCGGTCTGACCGATCAGCTCCGGCTCGACATCGTCGCGATATTGCTCGTCCGACAGCAATTCGGCGAGCCGTTCGCGCAATGCGCGCTGCGCCTCATGACCGCGGGCGAGCCAGGCGTTGAGCACCGGCTGCGACAAATCGTCGCGCCACTCCTCGTCGAGCAAGTCGACAATCCCGACGAGATCGAGCACGAAGTCACCGATCGCGACGCCCGCACGGCGGCGGCGCTCGCCGACCGAGAAAATCCCGAGCGGCAGGTTCTGAATCGGGAAATCGCTCCCCTGCGCGCTTTCGACCCAAGTCGAGACCGCATGATCGGTCACGGCAGCTTCGCCTTGGGGAATCCCGCCCAGGCGGCGTCATAATCGTGCTGCGCGCGATCGAGCGCCCATTGCGTCGGACGATAAGGCCAGCAGGTCTCGACCATGAACGCCATTGTGCCCTCGATCTTCGCGGGCTTGAGCTCGGCCTCGCTCGCCTTGCGCCAGCTGTCGACGTCGGGCCCATGGCCGCTCATCAGATTGTGAAGGCTGAGTCCGCCCGGCGCAAAGCCCTCCGCCTTCGCATCATAGGCGCCTCGGATCAGTCCCATCGCCTCGCTCATCACATTGCGGTGGAACCATGGCGGGCGGAACGTGTCCTCGGCAACCATCCAGCGCGGCGGAAAGATCACGAAATCCGCATTGGCGCGGCCCGGCACGTCACTCGGGGAGGTGAGCACGGTGAAGATCGACGGGTCCGGATGGTCGAAGCTGACCGTATTGATGACGTTGAAGCGCGACAGGTCGTATCGGTACGGCGCGTAATTGCCGTGCCACGCGACGACGTCGAGCGGCGAATGGTCGAGCGTGGTCGTCCATAAATGGCCGAGCGATTTCTGGACGACCTCGGTCGGTCGATCGTCGTCCTCGAACCACGCCTCCGGCGATTCGAAATCGCGCGCATTTGCCAGCCCGTTCGAGCCGATCGGCCCCAGCTCGGGGAGGCGGAAGGAAAGCCCGTAATTCTCGGCGACATACCCGCGGGCATCGGCGTCGAGCAGGTGCACTCGAAACTTGATGCCGCGCGGGACGACAGCGATGCTCCCCGGTGCGACTTGGAGCCGGCCGAGCTCCGTCTGGAGCTCGATCGCCCCCTGCTGGGGAACGATGACCAGCTCGCCATCGGCATCCACGAAGACGCGCCCGTCCATGTTCTTGGTCGCGCGATAGACGTGGACCGCGCAGCCCTCGAGCTCGTCGGGCTTGCGCGCGGTCAGCATCGTCGCGAGGCCGTCGACGAAGTCCCTGCCTTCGGGCAGCTGCGGCGGGTCCCAGCGCAGGCGGTTGGGCGCGAGCGGTTCGGTCGAGGCGGCCGCCGCAAATAGCGGCGCGCCGTCGTAAGCGACGAACGGCCGGTGGTCCGCGGTCGGGCGCATCCGGTAAAGCCACGAGCGGCGGTTCTCGTGGCGATGCGAAGTGAAGCTGCTCCCCGACAGCTGCTCGGCGTAAAGACCGAAAGCGGGACGCTGCGGCGAGTTGCGGCCCTTGGGCAGCGCGCCCTCGACCGCCTCGGTTTCGAAGTGGCTGCCGAAGCCGGTCATGTATCGGAGCGTCTCGCTCATGCTCGCGCCGTTACTGCCTCGGCCGCGCAAAAACAAACGGGCGCGGCCCGTTGAAGGACCGCGCCCGCGCCCGGACGGGGACTCGCTACCCGCCCGCGCCTGACCGAAGATCAGCTGTGGTTGACGTTGACGTCGATGCTGTTGGGGATGTTGATGTTGGTGCTTTTGCCGCCGAGCCCGAGCTGGCCGCGGAAGATGTACAGAAGCACGAGTACGATGATGATCAGCACGACGACGGCGATCACGCCCCCGCCGCCGCCGCCGCCGCCGGTTTCGACTACGGTCGTGCGCTCATGATCGGTGTCGTCGCGGTCGTTGTCGGCCATGAAACTCTCCCTGCTGTTCCCCTGTTATGTTGGCGAAACGAACGAACCGTGGCTGGCGCGGTTCCGACAGGAGCCAGGTGAATGAAATCGAACGCATTGCTGATCGCGGCACTGCTTCTGGCGGCGGGTTGCAACCAGAGCGCGCAGGAAAACAGGTCGAGCAACACGCTGTTGGTCTCGAACGAAAGCACCGCTGTGCCCGAGCCGCAGGCGCCGGCGCCGAAGCCTGCCACACCGGCGCCCAAAGCGCCCGCTCCGCAGCCGGTGCCGGCGCCGGGAACCGCGGGCAGCCTGCCTGACGACCGCACGCCGCTTCCGGAGCCGAGAGGACCGATTGATCCCAAGAGCGCCGAGGCCGCCGGGCAGGTCGTTCAGCATTATGGCGCGCTGATCGAGCAAAAGCGCTTCGGCGAAGCCGAGAAGCTGTGGGGCAATGCCGCGGCGGCGAAGGCCGCGACGGCGAAGTTGAAGAGCTATTCCGAAGCCCACCTGCAAGTCGGCAAGCCGACGGACATGGAGGGCGCGGCGGGGTCGATCTACATCACCGTCCCCGTGGTCCTGTACGGCAAGCCGTCGAGCGCCGCTGCCGTGCACCGCAGTGGCGACGTGATCCTGCGCCGGGTCAATGACGTGCCCGGTTCCACAGAGGCACAGCGGCGCTGGCACATCGAACGGATCGATTGGAAGACGTCCGCTTAGAAGCCGTTCAGCTCCTGGGCGAGCTTGTTCGTGTCGTCGCTGGTGATCGGCGGGCCGGTGGCGTCGGTCGCCTGCTCGGCGTTGGCTGACGCATTCGTTGCCTGCGGCTGCGAGCTCGCGGTGTCGTAAGCGAACCAGATGATGCCCGCCGCCCAGAGCAGCGCCATCCAGCGGCTCTTGAACACGGTGCTGGTCTTCATCGGGATCATGCGGCGGATTGTCGCGCCGCGATGTTAAGAATGCGTTGCCTGCTTCTGCTCGGTGTGCTGGCCGACCTCGCGGTAGGGGAAGCGATCGCGGATGCGGGTGTTGAAATAGATGCCCTTGGCGAACGCCGCACGGAAGGTATCGGCGACCTCCGCGGGAACGTTCGAATAGACGTAGCGGCGTCCGCTCGTGAACTCGACCCATAGCTGACCGCTGTCGTGGCAATAGGCAAAGCGGCGGATGACGCTCGATGGCATGAAGCTCAAACGCTTCAGCCCGCGTCTGGAGCCGCAGTTCGCGGCTTACAGCTCGGCGATCGCCGTCGTCAGCCGATCCAGTGCGCTGCCCTCCTGGTTCCAGCTCGTGACCAGCCGGATTTCACCCGGCCCCCAATCATAAAAGTCGAAGCCGGCGCCGCGCAGCCGAGCCGCTTCCTCGGGCGACACCCGGAGGAAGATTTCATTCGCCTCGACCGGATACACGAGCCGCTCGGGCGCGGTCTTCGCCACCGCCTGCGCCGCCGAGTTCGCCGCGGTCGCGTTCTCGAGCCACAAATCGCCATCGAGCATCGCCAGCAGCTGGGCGGCGAGGAAGCGGCCCTTGGACAGCAGGTGACCGGCGCGCTTGCGCCGAACCGCAATCTCATCGGCGAGGTCTGTCCTGAACAGGATCAGCGCCTCGGCATTGAGGCCGCCGTTCTTGACGAAACCGAACGACAGGGCGTCGACGCCGGCGCGCCACGTGACGTCGGCCAGGTCGTCACCGGTCGACACGAGAGCGTTGGCGAGCCGCGCGCCGTCCATGTGCAGTGCAACGCCGCGCTGCTTCGCGAACTCGCCGATCGCCGCCACTTCGGCCGCGCGGTACGCGAGGCCATATTCGGTCGCGTTGGTAATCGAGATGGCTGCGGGCTGGACCTGGTGGACGTCGGGACGAATCGCGTCGCATGCGTCCGCAAGTTCCTGCGGGTCGATCTTCGCCCCTTGGCCGTCGAGCAGGATGAGCTTCGCGCCCGCCGTGAAGAATCCCGGCGCCCCGGCCTCGTCCACCTCGATGTGGGCGTCCTTGTGACAGAGGATGGCGCGATAGGGCGGGCACAGCGCGGCCAGCGCGAGGCAATTCGCGGCAGTCCCTGTCGTCACCCAGAAAGCGCGCACCTCCGTGCCGAACAGGTCCGAGAAAGCGCCGTCGAGGCGCTTGCTCCATTCGTCGCCGTCGTACGCGGTGTCGAGACAATTGGCGTCGGCGATCGCCTCGAGCACTTTGGGGTGCGCCGGAGCAGCATTGTCGGAGAAGAAGCGCATGGCCGGTGCGATGAAGCTCAAGCGTTCCTACAACGCAAGCCCGTGGTCAGGTGTCGTCGCCGTTCTTGTCCTCCGTCGAAAGCTCCCGCGACTGCGCTTTCCTCCGGCGCAGATTTTCGCGGAGGGCAGCAGCGAGCCGTTCTTCGCGTTCCTTGCCCTTCGTCGTCATTCGAGCGAGATGCTCTCTCGCCGCGGCGCCCGCAAGGCGGGTTGACACGGCAAGCCGCCCGCCGTCATAGGCGCGCCACCTCCGAACAGTGCTGCCGTAGCTCAGTGGTAGAGCGCATCCTTGGTAAGGCTGAGGTCGTGAGTTCAATCCTCACCGGCAGCACCATTTCCACACGCCGACCATCCGGTGGACGGTCGAGCATGGAAATCCGGGCATAGCGAGGCCGCCAACCGGCGGTTCAGGCGTCGCGATCTCGCATGGGCTTTTCGCCGAGCGCGCTCTCGATTCCGCCGGCAACGGCGTCGCCGGCCCAGACGATCAGTCCGAGCAGGATGATGGCGAGAACGAGTTGTAGTCCGATGATCACGAATCGACTCCGGATTTTCCTTTAGCCGCAATGGATTAAACGTGCAATTAATCGCACGTGACGAGCCTGTCACATAATGGCACGGGCGCTTAGCGCGGTCGGTTGGTCGTGTCCTTGCCCGCGGTGATGAACAAAGCGACCACCGGCTCCGCGGCATCGGCGGTGTGCCAGGCACCGCGCGGATTGATTGCATAATCGCCCGGACTGAGCTCGATCGACTGCTTGGAGCCGTCGGGCAGTTCCTGGTGGAGAGTCATGTGCCCCTGAAGGCAGCAGACCACTTCGTCTCCGGCCGGGTGCATTTCCCAGCTCGTCCAGCTCTCCTCGAAGCGGAACAGGCTGACGAGCCGCCCTTCATCGAGGTCGTCGGCATGGCGCTCGCCATATGCTTCGTACCACTCGAACCCGGTGAATTCCGGCTCAGAAACTGCCGTAGCGCCCAGGCCCAGGTGGACCGGGAAGTCGTAGAGCGACTTGCCCTTGCTCATTCGGCCTCGATCGGTGCGCAGGCGGCGCGGAGCCATTCGAGGTCGCTGCCCGAGAGCGTCGGGCCGATCTTTGCAAGCACATGGGCGTGGTAGCAGTTGAGCCAGATCAGTTCCTCGGCGTCGAGCATCTGGACGTCTATCAGGCGCCGGTCGATCGGGGCGAAGGTCAGCGTCTCGAACCCGAGCATCTCCTTTTCCGCGCCCTCGATCTCGCGCGGGACGACCAGCACCAGATTCTCGATCCGGATGCCATATTCGCCGGTTTTGTAGTAGCCGGGTTCGTTGGAGATGATCATGCCCGCCTGGAGCGGCTCGTCGCCGCCGCTTTGGCTGCTGCCAACCGGAGAAATCCGTTGCGGCCCTTCGTGGACCGCGAGGAAGCTGCCGACGCCGTGGCCGGTGCCATGGGCGTAGTCGAGCCCCGCCTCCCACAGCGGCCGGCGCGCGAAGCTGTCGAGCTGGCTGCCACGCGTGCCCTTGGGGAACACGGCAGTGGCAATCGCGATGTGGCCCTTGAGAACGCGGGTGAAGCGGTCCCGCATCTCGTCGGTCGGCTCCCCGATCGCGACGGTGCGGGTGATGTCGGTCGTGCCGTCGAGATACTGGCCGCCCGAGTCGATCAGGTAGAGCGTGCCCGTTTCGAGCTTACGGTTGGTCTTCTCGGTCGAGTGATAGTGGACGATCGCGCCGTTCGGCCCCGCGCCCGAAATGCTGTCGAACGAAAGGTCGCGGAGCTCGGGGTTCTCGCGCCGCAATGACTCGAGCTTGTCGGACGCGATCAGCTCGTCGACTTCGCCCTTGGGGGCTTCTTCGTGGATCCAGTGGAGGAACCTGACGACTGCCCCGCCATCGCGGGTCTGGGCCGCTTTCTGGCCGGCAATCTCGGCCGGGTTCTTGATGGCCTTGGGCAGAATCGTCGGGTCGCGCAGCGGAAGCACCTTCGCGCCCGCCTTCTCCAGCGCTTCGAAGATCGCGGCGACCGCGCGTTCGGGATCGACCACCACCGTCTTGCCCGAAAGATCGGCAAGCGCATTCTCGAATTCCGAGCGCTCGTGGAGGCGCACGCCGTTGCCGAGGTGCTGGCGAACGTCAGGCCCGATCTTTTCGCTCGCGACGAACAGGTCGGCGGTGCCGTCCGCGTGCACGATCGCATAGGCAAGCGCGACCGGCGTGTGCGTGACGTCCGCGCCGCGGATGTTGAACGCCCAGGCGATCGAATCGAGTGCGGAGAGAACGGCGGCATCGGCATGGTGCTTCGACAGCCAATCGCCGATCTCGGTACGCTTTTCGGCCGCGGACTTGCCGGCATGCTCGTCCGACTGCACGACGAGGTGCGCCTTCGACGCTTCGGGGCGGTCGGCCCAGATCTCGTCGATCGGATTCCGCTCGACAGGGACCAGCTCGGCGCCGCGGCTGGCGAGTGCTTCCTTCGCTTTCTTCACCCAGTCGCGGGTGTGCAGCCAGGGATCGTAGCCGATCCGCGCGCCCTCGGGCGCATGTTCCTCGAGCCACTGGGTCGTGCTCGTCTCTGGCACCGACTCGTAGCTCCATTCGGTCGGGCTGACCTGTTGGCGGACCTGGAGCGTGTAGCGCCCGTCGACGAAGATCGCCGCCTGCTCGGGAAGCACGACGGCGGAGCCGGCGGAGCCCTGGAAGCCAGTCAGCCAGGCGAGCCGCTGGGCGTAGCTCCCGACATATTCGCTCATGTGCTCGTCGGTCAGGGGGACGACGAAGCCGTCGAGCTCCTCGGCCTTCAATTGCTCGCGAAGGGCGGCGAGGCGGTCTGCGTAGGTGGACATGGGCGTTGGCTCCCTCGCCTCTCAGCTAGTGCAACGGCCGGATTTCTTAAAGAGCCCGCATGGGATTCCGACACCGGCATCGCGAAGCGGGGGGTTGTCGGAAGTGTCGGAATCGGATGGTCGCGGCGCCGGAACGGCTGTGGGATTGAAGCGATCCTGATCGTGGATGCGCCGCGGCGAGCCCGCGCGTCCGCCGGGGCTGACAAGGGTTCTGCGCCCATCGCCGAGCTTATGCGCGCAGCGCCGCCGTGTAGGACAGCGAAATCTCGGTCCCCGTCAGATGTCTTCGACTGCAATGCCGAGTTCGATCGCGGCTCGGCCTTGAGCTGCGTCGAGCGTGGCCAGCGAGCAGCCATGGTCAGCGGCAATGGCGAGGTGGAGCGCATCGGCGGCGCGAAGGCGAAGCTCGACATTGCTCGCGTAATTCGCTGCGGTCAGGAAATGGCCTGCTCGGACAGGAACCGTGACGAGGCTGCTGCCTCTGAGCGAAGCCCAACTGGACAACACCTCGGCGCGTTGCTCCTGTCCTACGGTACCGCTCCGGACCTTCATCGACAAAGCGCTCGAGAATTCCGTCATCGACCAGTCGCTGATGATCAGTGCGCGACCACGCGTCTCGGCAAACCACGCCAGACTCCGCTCACTGGCATCCTCGCCAACGAGCGACGCGACGAGAACAGAGGTGTCGAGATAAACCTTCAATAGCGATCGGAGTCGCGCATGTTGCGAATGAACTCGCCGGCGGAAACCTTCTGAGGCGGAAAACGGGCGGTGAGCGCACGCAGCGCCTCAATGTCGACCGGCTGCTTCGGCGCTTCGACGGGGGTCAGGCGGGCGACTGCCTTTCCGCGGCGGAGGATCTCCACCGTTTCACCGGCTTCGGCGAGATCGACGAGCTCGCTCAGGCGGGCCTTCGCGTCGGCGAGGTTGACGTGCTTCATCGCTCTCTCCTGACCAGTTTCATGACTATATGGCGCAGCGATGGTGGATTCAACGGCCGACCGTGCATTTGGCGGCGTATTGCGGACCTTGCGGCGTCTGTTAGGGTCGGGCGTCGCTGGGGGGCCGGCCCAATGCATTTCCATCTTCCAAAGCCGCTGCACGGCTGGCGCGAGTTCGCGGGCGAGGTGGGAATCATCGTGCTCGGCGTACTGATCGCGCTTGGCGCCGAGCAGGTCGTCGAGGGCGTGCGTGACCGCGCGCAGGTTGGTCAGAGCGAGGAATCGCTGAAAAACAATTTCGAGCGGTTCGTCACCTTCACCGCCGAGTTGGACGCCTATGCGCCGTGCGTGACGGCGCGCGCGACGCAGGTGCGAGAATTGATCGACCGGGCGGCGGCAACGCATCGACTGCCGAGCGTGGGTGCAATCCCGCAGCTCACGCCGCACCCGTGGCAGATCGACACCTACAGCGCGATGGTGGCTTCGCAGGCGATTACCCATGTCAGCCATTCGCAGGCGATCCTTTATTCGCGCGTCGCGATGTCGGCGATCGACCTTTATGACGACGGAAAAGTCGAATGGTCGGACTGGGGCGTGCTGGCGAGCCTCAGCGGCGGGCCGCGCGGCTATGGCGACGCAGAGGAGGCGCAGGATCGAATGGTGCTCGCAAGAGCAGTCCACCAGGATTCGGTGATGCGGGATATCGCCGACAACACCGTCGACCGCATCCGTCGGACGGGCCTGCTCGACAGCCACGAGTTCGACATGGCGGTGGACGAAGGCAGGCGCTCCGCCGCCACGATCCCGATGTGCAGGCCGATCGAGATCGGCGATGCTCAACCGCAATCCCGGGCGATCTGAGCAGCGCATGCACTTCCACCTTCCAAAACCGCTGCACGGCTGGCGCGAGTTCGCGGGCGAGGTGGGGATTATCGTGCTGGGCGTGCTGA
>JAICXO010000117.1 GCA_025980335.1 Sphingomonas sp.
CGATCGTCCCCGTATGGGGACTGAGATCAATCTTTGCGGCTGCCGCGGTGGTCGGCGGGTGCCTTAGCATGCGAGACATGCGAGCGGTGCGACCGCTTGATCCGCTGCTCGGTCCGCTCGCGGATCGTCGGGTCGTGGAGATTGTCGCGGCTCTGGTCCTTGCCGCTGTTGTGGCGGGGCATGTGTGTTCTCCTTCAGTTCGGCCGTCGGTCGTTCGCGCGGCGGTCGCCCGTCTGCGGCGCGATCGGCTGACCGCTACGCGCCGAGTTGGGGCCCGCCTGCTCGCCGCCGTGCACGGCTTCGCCTTCGACGCCGTGCTTCGATTCCGGATCTTCCTCGATCACCTCGTCGAGGTCGCGATTTTTCCCGCCGTTGCTGCTATTGCCGTCCATGGTCTGCTCCTGTCTTCCGCCTGACCAACGGACGGGAGCAGCGAGGTTTCCGTTTGCAGCAGGGGATTTGGCGCATGATTGTCTATGGCTCGTCGCTCTCGCCTTATGTTCGCAAGGTGCTCGCGTTCGCGGGCGAGAAGGGAATCGAGTTCGAGCTCAAGCCGACGGGTAATGCACCGGGGCAGCCGGGCGAGGAATTCCTTGCCGCGAGTCCGCTCAGGAAAATGCCCGCAATTCGCGACGGCGACTTCACGCTCGCCGATTCGAGCGCCATCGTCCATTATCTCGAGGCGAAGCATCCCGACCCGTCGCTGATCCCGTCGGAGCCGAGGGACTGCGGACGGACGATCTGGTTCGAAGAGTTCGCCGATACGGTGCTGACGGCGTGCGGCGCGAAGATGTTCTACAATCGCGTGATCCTGCCCCGCTTTTTCGGCCAGCAGGGCGATCCGGAAGCAGCGGACAATGCCGAACGGCAGGAGCTTCCACCGCTGCTCGACTATCTTGAGACGGTGGTGCCCGACGCGGGCGGATTCCTCGTCGGCGGCCGGATCACGCTCGCCGATATCGCGGTCGCGAGTTCTTTGGCCACACTCGCGCAGCTGCGATGCGATCGTGACGCGGCGCGGCACGGTCGCGTCTACGCCTATGTCGACTCGATTCTGGCACGGCCAAGCTTCGCGCCCTGGCTCGAGCGCGACGAAGCGCTCCTCACGAAGGAAGCCGCCTGACGAATGAGGCGCCGCGCGCCGACAAGAGCGCAGCGCCTCTGAGGATCAGCTCGAACGATCGCTGTCCGGGCGGTCGGAACCTGCGCCGCCGCTAAACCCGGTCTCGGTTGAGACGGTCTCGTCCTTTTCGTCGAGCGAGCCGTGCCCCTGGTTTGCGGAATCGCTCGCGCCCGAGGAGCCGCCGACGTCGCCGGTGGCCGCGCCGGTGCTGTCAGAACCATCGCCCTGCTGGAGATAGGCGCTGCTGTCGTCGGCATTCGATCCGACGAAACCCCTGCCGCCGCTGACTCCGCTCGATCCGCCACTGGTCTGGTCGGTGCCGACGGCCGATCCGCCCGCGTTGCTCGTCGTACCGGCTCCATCGGCATTGCCTTGGGCGCGTCCATGGACCGCGCCGCCGCTGCCTCGTCCTTCGCCGGCGAGCGCGCCAGTGCCCTCGCTCGACAGGCGCTGGCCGTCGCCGGCGCTCGGCGCGGAATGGCCGGGACGCGCGCTCGGCGGGGTGTAGCCGGCGGTCAGCGTCGTGCCCGATCCGGTGTTGCTGTCGTTGCCGCCGATCGGCTGACCGCTCATTCCGCCGCCGGGGTTCGGATATCCAGGCTGACCGGCATTCGCGCCGCCGGCGTTGGTGCTGCCGTTCGCATTGGCAGAGCCGCTCTGGCTTCCGCTGCTCTCGCCGCCGAAGCTTCCTTCGGCGCCCTGGTTTTCCATCGTGTCCTGCTGATCGCGCTCGCCATATTCGCTTTCCTGGCTGCGCTGTCCGGTCGTCGGCGCCTTGTTGTCGTTGTCGCTCTGTTGATCGTCACGTTCGTCGGCCATGCCGAATGCTCCTCGCAAATTCCCCGCTTGCTCTGTCGAACAGAACAAGGGGCGAGGGACGACCGTTCCGGTGCGCGAAAGCGCTTTGCGACGAACCGCTCGGCGCAGCCTTACCCGTTCCCCGGCGAAAGCCGCGGCCCAGGCGGCGCTCCCGCGCCGCTTCTTGATTTCGGACCGGGGCCCGGCCTGCGCCGGGACACAGCTTACTGCTGCTCTTCGGGTTCGGCCGCAGGCGCTTCAGCAGCCTCGGCCGGAGCTTCGGCAGTCGCGCCGGGCTCGGCATTCGGGTCGTAAGCCTCAGTGAACGCAGCGGTGTCGCGCTCGAACATCTGCGCCATGACGTCGACGCCCTGCGCCTGCAGGTCCGCCTCTTCGGGAGAGCGGGCGACGTTCACCTTCACCGTCACCGCGACCTCGGGGTGAAGCGCGACCTTGACCTCGTGCATGCCGATCGCCTTGATCGGGCGGTCGAGCACGATCTGGCTCTTGGTCACGTGCGCGCCCTCGGCCTCGAGCGCCTCGACGATGTCGCGCGCGCTGACGGAGCCGTAGAGCTGGCCGGTGTTCGACGCCTGACGGATCAGCTGGACGGTCTTGCCATCCACGCTCTTCGCGGCCTTTTCGGCATCCGAGCGGCGGTTGGCGTTCTCTTCCTCGATCCGCGTGCGGTTCGCTTCGAACAGCTTGCGATTCGAATCGTTGGCGCGCAGCGCTTTCTTGTTCGGCAGCAAATAGTTGCGGGCAAAGCCGTCCTTCACCTTCACGACGTCGCCGATGGCACCGAGCTTCTCGACGCGCTCGAGCAGAATGACTTCCATGTCGAAGCGCTCCTTACTTCACGATGTAGGGAAGAAGGCCGATGTGGCGGGCGCGTTTGATCGCCTGTGCCAGCTCCCGCTGCTTCTTCGAGGAGACCGCGGTAATCCGCGACGGGACGATCTTGCCCCGCTCGGAAACGAAACCCTGCAGCAGGCGGACGTCCTTGTAGTCGATGCGCGGCGCATCCTTGCCCGAGAAAGGGCACGACTTGCGGCGGCGGAAGAATGCGCGGGCCATTTATTCGACCTCCTCTTCACGGGCGCGGAAACTGGGGCGGTCGTCTCGATCGCCGCGCTCGCCACGGTCGGAGCGGCGCTCGCGTTCCTTCTCTCCCCGCCGCATCATCGCGGATGGGCCCTTCTCATGGGCGTCGACCTTGATGGTGAGGTAGCGGATGATGTCCTCGTTGATGTTCGACTGGCGTTCGAGCTCGGCGATCGCCGGCGCCGGCGCATCGAGGTCGAGCATCACGTAATGCGCCTTGCGGTTCTTGGCGATCCGGTAGGCGAGCGAGCGCAAGCCCCAGGTCTCGGTCTTGACGACCTTCCCTTTGTTTTCTTCGATGATCTTCGTGGCGTTTTCCGCGAGCGCGTCGACCTGGGCCTGTGCGAGGTCCTGACGCGCGAGGAAAACATGCTCGTACAGCGGCATGTCGTTCGTCTCTCTTTTGGCCGATCGCTGACGCCGCCCGTTGCGGTGCCCCTCCGGCTGTCTTCCAAACTAAACCGGCGCGAAGGTGAGCCCCTCGCGCCAGCGCCGCGCCTATGGCGGAAGGCGGCCGGAAAGGCAACCCGATCATGAACTTTGCCATCGAAGCATTGCACACACGCAATGACTCGTTCAGCCATGGGAGCCCATAGCGCAATTCGCCGTTATATCGGCATGAGTAAAGGAGTAAGACGATGAAGGCTTTCTCGATACGGCTTGCGGGGGCCTCATTGATGGCGCTTGCAGCCGCGGCGTGCACCACCACTGGCATCGGCACCGGCCAGGTAGTCGGACAGAATGTCGGCGCCACTTTCACCTGGACCGAAAGCGGTGGAACGCACGGCATGATGGTCGCGCAGCTGAGCGACGGCCAGGTATTCCGCGGGCCGTTTTTCCAGATCACCTCGGAAAGCGTGGCCGACTATGATCCGCTGTGGAACGGCTGGGGACCCGGCTTCGGCTGGGGCGGCGGCTGGGGCGGCCACATGTGGGGCTGGGGCTGGGGCGGCTGGGGCGCCTGGGGTCCCTCGATGCAGACCATCACGAACTATAGCGGGCAGGTGCTCGCCAATCTGCAAGGCCCCGGCGGCTTCATGCGCTGCGACTTCCGACTGATGCGGCCGAGCTACGGCATGGCGGGCGGCGGCGCCGGCACCTGTCAGTTGCCCACCGGCACGATCATCAACGCGCAGTTCCCGCCCGGACGCGGTTACTAAGTCGCGCCGACGCGCGGATTGCCCTCGGCTGCCCTCCCGTGGCAAAGCAGACGCGTGGCGACGCAGCTGAAGAGCATCACGCCGGGCCCTGACCCGCTCGACGGCATGAGCCTGCCGGGCTGGCTGTATTGCGACCCGGAATTCTTCGAGGCGGAGAAGCGCGCGTTCCTTCGCGCCGCGCCGCAGGTCGTGTGCCACGAGAGCGAGATCGCCGAGCCCGGCGAGTGGCGCGGCCTCGAATATCTCGGCGAGAGCGTGATCGTGATGCGCGGCGACGATGGGAAGGTCCGCGCTTTCTCCAACGTCTGTCGCCACCGCGGGTCGCGCCTGGTCGACGGCACCGGCGGCTGCGCGAGAGTCCTGACCTGCCCCTATCACGCGTGGAGCTACGCGCGCGATGGGCGGCTCGTCGGAGTCCCGCACCGCAATGAATATCCGGGATTACAGACCGAAGACCTGGGCCTGCACGCCATCGCCCTCGAGAATTGGCACGGATACCTGTTCGTCACGCTCGAGCCGGGCGCGCCGTCGGTGGCGGAGATGATGGGTCCATATGAGACGGAGGTCGCGCCTTATCGCTTCGAGGAATTGCGGGTCATGGGGCGTGTCACGCTCCGTCCGCGCCCGCTCAACTGGAAGACGATCGCGGACAATTATTCGGACCACCTCCATATCCCCGTCGGCCACCCGGGCCTCACCCGGCTGTTCGGGCGCAATTACCGGATCGAAGCGAATGAGCATGTCGATCGCATGGAAGGCGACCTCGTCGAGAAGGAGTCGGCGAATCCGTCGGAGCGCGCCTACCAGAAATATCTACCCGACGCCGCTCACCTGCCGCCGAGCCACCGCCGCAAATGGCTCTACTACAAGCTGTTCCCCAACGTCGCGTTCGACATCTATCCCGACCAGGTCGACTTCATGCAGTTCCTGCCGGTGAGTGCGACCGAAACGGTGATCCGCGAGATCAGCTACGCACTTCCGGATGCCCGGCGCGAAATGAAGGCGGCGCGGTACCTCAACTGGCGGATCAACCGGCGGGTCAACGCCGAAGACACTGAGCTCATCACCCGCGTCCAGCTCGGGATGCAGTCGCCGACCTATGAGGCGGGCCCACTCGGGACCAGCGAGGTGTGCCTGCGGAGCTTCGCGAAGAAGCTCAGGCGCCTCATTCCGCAGGCGCGGCTGGCGCAGCCTCCCGCGGCAGGTTGGTCGACGAGGCTGTCAGCCGGCGGGTTCGCCTGACCGCTAGCCACACTGGAATTCCGGTAGCGACCAGTCCCAGGCCCCACAAGCTAGGCTCCAGTCCTGCGCCCCAGAAGGCCCAACAGGAAAAGAGCAGCCCGATTGCCGCACAGACGCCGAGAAGCGCACTTTTCAGGCGGCCACTGGCGAGCAGCTTGAGCGCGCCGGCCGAGCAGCCGACGTAGAGGACCAGCGTCGAGACAACGGAAATGAGGGTGATGAACGCGAACAGCCCGGAAAGCGAACGGCTGTAATTGCTGACGATTAGAAGGGTGGCGACGACGCAAGCAACAATTTGCGCGCGAATCGGCGTTCCCCGGCCTGTCGTCCGTCCGAACCACGCAGGCAGCGCGCCGTCTCGAGCAAGCTTCAACGGAATTTCCCCGGCGCAAAGCATCCAGCCGTTGAGGCAGCCAAGAGCGCTGATGGCCGCAAAGGCTGCGATCGCTGATCCAGCAAGTGATCCAAGGAACGGCTGCGCGGCGTCAGCGAACGGCGAGGGCGACTTCGCCGCTTGCGCGCTCGGAAGCAGGTAGAAGACCGCCCAAGTCACGCCGATGTAGATCGCACCGGTGATCGCCGGGCCGAGCACCGAAGCGATGGCGATGGTGCGGTGCGGGTCCTTCACTTTGTCCGTGGATACTGCGGCGCATTCCACTCCAAGCATCGAGAACAGGCAAAGTGCGGCAGCGGCAGCAATCGCTCCGCCGGACAGTGGCACGTTCGACTGACCCGCAGGCGGGATTCCCCGTCCCAGGTAGATTGCTGCAACGACGAGAATGACGATCAGCGGCAGGGCTTTGAGGATTGTCGTCGTCACCTGCATCGCACCGGC
>JAICXO010000107.1 GCA_025980335.1 Sphingomonas sp.
CTTGCTCACCAGCAGGTCCGGAAGGATGAATTCGCTCACCTGAAACTTCCCATTCGAATGCTCGCCACCGCCTGAGCGGCAATCCCCTCGCGCCGACCGGTAAATCCGAGCCCTTCGGTCGTGGTCGCCTTGACGCTGACCTGGTCGACGGCGAGGCCGGCGATCTCGGCGATGCGCGCGCGCATCGCGAGCCGGTGCGGGCCGACCTTCGGCGCCTCGGCGATAATCGTACAATCCACATGATCGACGATCGCTCCACGGTTCCGGAGAAGCTCGATCGCGTGCGCAAGGAAAAGTGCGGAGGGTGCATCCGTCCAGCGCGGGTCTGACGGCGGGAAATGCTCGCCGATGTCGCCGAGCCCTGCTGCCCCGAGCAAAGCGTCGGTGATCGCGTGTAAAACGACGTCGGCGTCGCTGTGGCCCGCAAGTCCGCGGCTGTGCGGCACTTGGATTCCGCCGAGCATCACCGGCCCGTCGCCGGCGAACGCATGCACGTCGAAACCCATGCCGGTGCGCGGCGCGAAAGCCCCGGCAAGCCACTGTTCGGCGCGGGCGAAATCGGCGGGGAGCGTGAGCTTTTCGAGTGCGGGATCGCCCTCGACTGCAGCGACCGTCATGCCGGCGGCGCGAAGCACCGTCGTCTCGTCCGTCGGGGATGCGCCCGACCAGCGATCATAAGCAGATCTCAACTGGCCGAGGCGGAATGCCTGCGGCGTTTGCACGCGCACGAGCCCGGTGCGGTCGACCGGGCCGCCGAAATTCTCGCCAATGCGCGCGAGCGTGTCCCCGACGGGAAGCACTGGCGTCGCACCGTCGTAGAATTCGAGACTCGCCAGGAGCCGGTCGATGACGGCACTCGGGCAGAAGGGCCGCGCGGCATCGTGCACCAGCACCGCCTCGCCGGAGATGGCTCCGAGCCCGGCCCGGACTGAGTCCGCCCGCTCCGCGCCACCTTCGATCAGCTCGCCGACATCGAGGCCGGCGAGGGCTGCTGCTGCCAGTTCCTGCTGTGCCCGCCCGATTACCACGCGAACCGCATGGACTGCGGGATGGCGGATCAATGCCTCCGTTGCCCAGCGAAGCACCGGCTTCCCACCGATCAGCCGATATTGCTTGGGCACGCCGCCGCCGGCCCGCTCGCCCTTTCCGGCGGCGACGATGAGGGCTGTGGTGGTCACTGAAAAAGCCCGCTCATCCTGAGTAGCCGTTGAGCTTGTCGAAACGGCGTATCGAAGGACGGTCCTTCGATACGGGTCTTCGACACCCCGGCTCGAGGCCGGGGTGCTCAGCCCCTACTCAGGATGAGCGGATTGGGGAAGCGGCAGCTCGTGTCGCCTTGTCCGCCAAGGGCTCTTCCCCTATCTCCGCGCTTCCCATGAGCATGATCAAGCCCATCAAGATCGGCCCGGTCGAGGTCGCGTCGCCGGTGATCCTGGCGCCGATGACGGCTGTTACCGACTTGCCGTTCCGGCGTGCCGTGAAGCGGTTTGGGGCCGGCCTGACGGTCAGCGAGATGATCGCCAGCCAGGCGATGATCCGCGAGACCCGTCAGTCGCTTCAGAAATCGCTGTGGGATCCGTGCGAAGAGCCGGTGTCGATGCAGCTCGCGGGCTGTGAGCCGCAGGTGATGGCGGAGGCAGCGAAGCTCAACGAGCAGCGCGGTGCCGCGATCATCGACATCAACATGGGCTGCCCGGTGCGGAAGGTCGTCAACGGCTGGGCGGGATCGGCGCTGATGCGCGATCTTCGGGGCGCTGCAGCGATCATCGAGGCGACCGTCAAGGCGGTGAAGGTGCCGGTCACGCTCAAGACGCGCATGGGCTGGGACCACGACAGCCTCAACGCCCCTGAGCTCGCCCGCATCGCCGAGGACCTCGGCGTCCAGATGATCACGATTCACGGCCGGACGCGCTGCCAGATGTATAAGGGCGAGGCGAACTGGGCATTCGTCCGCAAGGTCAAGGATGCGGTCAAGGTGCCGGTGATCGTCAACGGCGACATCAACTCGCTCGACGATGCGCGCGAGGCGCTTCGGCAGTCGGGCGCAGACGGCGTGATGGTCGGCCGCGGCGCATATGGTCGTCCCTGGTTCGTGGCCCAGGTGATGAGCGATCTCGGCGGGGGAGGGCCGCGCCCCGACCCGAGCCTCGACGAGCAGCTTTCGACCATGCTTCTGCAGTACGACGAGATGCTGACCCTTTACGGGACCCAGACGGGCGTGAACCTCGCCCGCAAGCACCTCGGCTGGTACACCAAGGGGCTGCCCGGCTCGGCCGAGCTGCGCAACACGGTCAACCAGCAGGACGATCCGGCGGTCGTCATCCGCATGTTGCAGGATTTCTATTCGCCGTGGCTCGCGCGCTCCGCAGCCTGACGTCAAACTTCCTCAGCTTAGTGTGTTGATTCTGCAACGGCCATGCTAGGGCCGCGGCGAATGGACGCGCGGACGGCCGAATCGCCGGTGACATTGCAGCGGGAGAGCTGGCTCCAGCGCGAGCGGGCGAGCGGCCGGTTCTACGACCGAATCGCTGCGCTGGTGGGCCTGTTCCTCGTCGCAATGCTCGGGCTCAGCTTTTTCCTACTGAGACACGAAGCCGAGCCCGGCACGCCACTGAAGCCGCCCGCGATTGCACTGCTGCTGATCGCGGTCCTTCTCCCCGCAATCGCGCTGATGGCGCTCTACGCGCGCAAGGTTGCCGTGCGCCGGGCGGAGCAGGGCGGCCTCGGCAGCGGTCGACTGCACGTCCGTCTCGTTGCCCTCTTCACTGCGATCGCCGCCATTCCGACGGTGCTGGTCGCCATCTTCGCTTCTGTCCTATTCCAGAGCGGTCTTCAGTTCTGGTTCTCAAATCATGCTCGGAACATGCTCGAGAACTCGGTGCAAATCGCCCGAAGCCGGTATCAGGACGAAGTCGAAAGAGTTGCAAACGAGACCGTCACGGCGAGCAGCAATCTGGCTGAGTACCTTCAGCAGACCACAATCGAGGATCCTCGTTTCGCACTGGCTTTCGCAAAGCTTCAGGTACTCAACCGCGGGTTGTCGGAAGCAATCATTTTTACCTACGGACCCGACAAGCAAATCCGTGCCCTTGCCTTGGTCAATCCATACGATCGGCCATTAAGCAAAGACATTCCGCCCCGAGCAATCGAGCAGCTGCAGCACCAGCAGGTGGTGCCGGTCACCTCCTCCGACCGGATCGGCGCCGTCACCAAACTTACTTATGTTCCCAATAGCTATCTCTACGAAGCGCGGGTCTTCGACCCCCAATTTCGCGCTCAAATTCAACGCGCAAGCGACGTTCTGCGAGATTACCGAGCCCTGCTCAAACGGGCCCGGGTCAATCAGCTACGGTTCAATGCGGCCCTTCTCCTTGGCTCGTTGATCATCGTCGCGCTTTCCATCCTCACCGCACTGAAGCTCGCAGATCGGCTCGTCAGGCCGGTTGGAGAGCTCGTCAATGCAGCCGGCCGGATCGAGACCGGCGACTTTTCGGCCCGCGTGCCGGTCTCCAACACCGAGGACGAGGTGCAGACTCTGGCCACCGCGTTCAACCAGATGACCGAGCGGCTCGAGGAGCAGACCAACGAGCTTCGAAGCGCGAACACGCAACTCGACACCAGGCGCGCGTTCATCGAGGCGGTGCTGTCGAGCGTGACCGCCGGCGTGATCGCGGTCGACGCGCAGCACCGCATCCTTCTGCTCAATCGCTCGGCCGAAACCCTGCTCGAGCATGGCGAACCGGTCGAAGGAAAGGCGCTCGGCTCCGTCTCCGCAGAGCTCGACGAGTTCATGCGCGGGCAGCAGTCCGAGGCGAACGTGCTGATCGCGAGCGACGGCTTGCAGCGGACGCTCGCGGTCAAGCGCGTGCGCTACCAGGACGGGTCGGTGCTGACCTTCGACGACATCACCGACCAGCTGACCGACCAGCGCCGAGCCGCCTGGTCGGACATCGCCCGGCGCATCGCGCACGAGATCAAGAACCCGTTGACCCCGATCCAGCTCGCGGCCGAGCGGCTTCAGCGGCGCTTCGGGGAGGAAGTGTCGTCGGACAAGGACACGTTCGAGCGGCTGACCGGGACGATCGTCCGTCAGGTCGGCGATCTTCGCCGGATGGTCGATGAATTCTCGAACTTCGCGCGCATGCCCAAACCGGTGTTCCGCGACGAGAACGTCCACGAGATCGCGCGCCAGGCCCTGTTCCTGCACGAAGTGGCACATCCGGCGATCGGCTTCACGATCGAGCCGCCCACCGGCGATTTCCGCATGGTCTGCGACCGCCGACAGCTCGCTCAAGCACTGACAAATGTCGTAAAGAACGGTGTCGAAGCCATTGAAAGCAGGCGTAATCGTGGTGAGCACAGCCTCGCCGGCGACCGCGTCGAACTGAAGCTTCACGAACGCGACGGCCTGCTGGTGATCGATGTGCTCGACACCGGCATCGGCCTGCCCGAGGACCGCGAGCGACTTACCGAGCCGTACATGACGACACGCGTTCGCGGCACCGGCCTCGGACTCGCGATCGTGAAGAAGATCGTCGAGGAACATATGGGCGAGATCGCGTTCCTCGACCGGCCGGGCGGCGGGACGCACGTCCGCATCTCGTTCGATACCGCCAAGCTGGCCGCGCTCGCGAGTGACGAGCGCGGGGACAATTCCAAAGAGGACAAGGATGACGTTGAGGATGTCTGATGGCGCTTGAAGTATTGGTCGTCGACGACGAAGCCGACATCCGCGAGCTCGTCAGCGGGGTGCTCGAAGATGAGGGCTATGCCGTGCGCACCGCCGGCGACAGCGATTCTACCTTAGACGCGATCGAGGAGCGCCGTCCGTCGATGGTGCTGCTCGACGTGTGGCTGCAGGGATCGCGGCTCGACGGGCTCCAGCTTCTGCAGGAGATCAAGCGGCGCGATTCGACCGTTCCTGTGCTGATGATCTCGGGCCACGGCAATCTCGACACTGCAGTTGCCGCGGTGAGGGAAGGGGCGGTCGACTTCATCGAAAAGCCGTTCGAGGCCGAGCGGCTCGTCTATCTGGTCGACCGCGCGACCGAAACCGACCGGCTGCGGCGAGAGAACGAGGCGCTTCGGCGCAAGGCTGGCGACGACGACCAGCTTCACGGAAGCTCGGTCGCGATCAACACCGTGCGCGCGACCCTCAAGCGAGTCGCGCCGACCGGCAGCCGTGTGCTGATTTCCGGACCGCCGGGAGTCGGCAAGGAAATCGCCGCCCGGATGATCCACCAATGGAGCCCGCGGGCGAAGGCGCCGTTCATCGTACTTTCCGCCGCGATGATGAGCCCCGAGCGGGTCGAGGAGGAGCTGTTCGGGACCGAATCCGAGGGCGCGATGCGGCCGGGCCTTCTGGAGCATGCCCATGGTGGCACGTTGTTCCTGGACGAGATCGCGGACATGCCGTTGACCACGCAAGCGAAGATCCTCCGCGTCCTGACCGACCAGAGCTATCACCGGGTCGGCGGCCAAAGGCCCGTGCGGGTCGACGTGCGGGTCCTCTCGGCGACGTCGCGCAATCTCCAGGAGGAGATCAACGACGGCCGCTTCCGCGAAGACCTGTTCTATCGGCTCAACGTCGTGCCGGTGAAGCTTCCGCCGCTGCGCGAGCGGCGCGAGGACATTCCCGAGCTGGTCAGCCATTTCCTCGCGCGGTTCGCGGTGGAGCGGCGGATGGCGCCCCCGCGGATTTCGGAGGAAGCGATGGCGGCGCTCCAGGCGCATGACTGGCCCGGCAACGTCCGGCAGCTCAGGAACATCATCGAACGGACGCTGATCCTCGCCCCCGGCGACCGCGTCGCGTGCATTGAGGTCGACCTGCTTCCGCCCGAAATCCTCGACAGCCACAATGTGATGGGCGGCGCGGCGACGGCCATGGCGATCATGGGCAGTCCGCTGCGCGAAGCGCGCGAATCGTTCGAACGCGAGTATCTCCGCATCCAGATCCGGCGCTTTTCGGGCAACATCTCGCGCACCGCATCGTTCATCGGCATGGAGCGGTCGGCGCTGCACCGGAAATTGAAGGCGCTCGGCATCGGCGACAAGAGGGAGGGGGACGAGTAGGGGCAAGGCGTCATGGCTGCTCGGTCGCTTAGTCTCCAGGACCATTTCCTCAACAGCGTCAGGCGCGCCAAGCTTCCCGTCACGATCTTCCTCGTGAAGGGCGTGAAGCTGCAGGGGGTGATCACCTGGTTCGATGCATTCTCGCTTCTCCTCAGGCGCGAGGGCGCGTCGCAGCTCGTCTATAAGCATGCGATTTCGACCATCATGCCGGCCGAACCTCCGCCGGACTTCGTCCCGACCACGGGCGGCGAGGCACCGAAGGCGCAGCTCCAGGACGTGTTCCTCTCCGCGGCGGCCCGTGAGCACGAGCGCATGACCTTGTTCCTGGTCAACGGCGTGATGCTCCAGGGGTGCGTCACGGGATTCGACCAGTTCAGCCTCCTGCTGGAGCGCGGCGGCCAGGTGCAGCTGGTGTACAAGCACGCCGTTTCGACGCTCCAGCCAGCCAATCCGCTGAGCCTTTCCGGCGACCATGAGAGCGGTGGCGATGAGGTCGGGTCGTGAACGCGTTCGACGGAAACGGCGCGATCGAGGTCGCACGCGGCGAGCGGGCGATCATCGCCGTGCCGGAGCTTCCGCGGGAGGGCACCCGGCGTTCGGCCGAGGCGCGTGCGGAAGAGGCGGAGGGGCTCGCCGAGGCGATCGGGATCAACGTGGTTGCGGCGCGGCCGGTCCGCGTGCGCACCGTCAGGCCGGCGACCCTGCTCGGGAAGGGGCAGGTCGAGGAAATCGCGGAACTGGCGAAGGAGAACGAGGCCGGGCTGCTGATCGTCGATTCGACGCTCACGCCCGTCCAGCAGAAGAATCTGGAGCAAGAGGTCGGCACCAAGGTGATCGACCGCACCGGGCTGATCCTCGAAATCTTCGGCGAGCGCGCGGCGACCGCCGAGGGGCGGCTGCAGGTCGAGCTCGCCCATCTCGATTACCAGGCGGGCCGGCTGGTGAGGAGCTGGACCCACCTCGAGCGGCAGCGCGGCGGCTTCGGCTTCCTCGGCGGCCCGGGCGAAACGCAGATCGAAGCCGACCGGCGGATGATCCGCGACCGAATGGCGAAGATCCGCCGCGAGCTCGATCAGGTGAAGCGCACCCGCGGACTCCACCGCGACCGGCGTCAGCGCGCCCCCTGGCCAGTGGTGGCGCTGGTCGGCTATACGAACGCAGGAAAATCGACGCTTTTCAATCGGCTGACGGGCGAAGCTGTGTTCGCCGAGAACCTTCTGTTCGCGACTCTCGACCCGACCATGCGGGACATCAGGCTGCCGGGTTTCGACAAGGTCATTCTATCGGATACGGTCGGCTTCGTCTCCGACCTGCCGACGGAGTTGATTGCCGCGTTCCGTGCCACGCTGGAAGAGGTCCGCGAAGCCGACCTGCTCGTCCACGTCCGCAACATGGCGCATCCGGACCGCGAGGCGCAGCGCGAGGACGTCGACGACGTGCTCGCTTCGCTCGGACTTGCGGAAGAGGGCGCGCCGCCGCGAATCGAAGCCTGGAACAAGATCGACCTCCTGTCGGACGAAGACCGCGCATGCCTCGTCGAGGAAGCGAAGCGCCGCCAGGATGTGGTCCCGATTTCAGGCGCGACGGGCGAGGGCCTCGACGCGTTGCGCGATCGGATGGCGGAGTGTCTTCGCAACGGAGAGCAGATCCACTGCATCCGGCTTCCGGCAAGCGCGGGCGGCAAGATCGCGTGGCTCCATTCGCGCGGCGAAGTGCTCGATCAGCGAGTAGAACATGACGAGCTCGAGCTTTCGGTGCGCCTGTCGCCCGACAATTGGGCGCGGTTTCAGACGCTCGAATCCGCCTGAGCCTTCTTCGCGGCGGTCCACAGTTCTTCCTTTTGCTCGAGGCTCAGGTCCGCGAAGCCGGGCGTGGTTTCGATGGCGCGGAAGC
>JAICXO010000094.1 GCA_025980335.1 Sphingomonas sp.
ACTGTCAGCCGCGTCGTGATCGACGAGGACGAGTCGCGCATCGAAGTAGTCGTCCCCGACGACCAGCTCAGCCTCGCGATCGGCCGGCGCGGACAGAACGTGCGCCTGGCGAGCCATCTCACCGCGTCGCAGATCGACATCCTGACGGAAGCCGACGCGAGCGAAAAGCGCCAGCGCGAGTTCGTCGAGCGCTCGGCCCTGTTCCAGAACGAGCTCGACGTGGATGAAACCCTGTCGCAGCTGCTCGTCGCCGAAGGCTTCACCAGCCTCGAGGAAGTCGCCTACGTGCCGTTGGAAGAAATCGCCTCCATTGAAGGACTCGACGAGGACATTGCGAGCGAGCTCCAGAGTCGCGCCGGCGAGGCGCTCGAGCGACGCGAAGCGGCCGCGCGCGAGGAGCGGCGCAAGCTCGGCGTCGAGGACGCGCTGGCCGAAATCCCGCACCTTTCCGAGCAGATGCTCGTGACGCTCGGCAAGGCGAACATCCGCACCCTCGACGATCTCGCCGACCTTGCGACCGACGAGCTGGTGCAGAAGAAGCGCCCCGAGCAGCGTCGCCAGCGTGAGCCCAGCAATCGGCCCGAGGACAAGGGCGGGATCCTCGCCGAGTACGGACTGAGCGAAGAACAGGGCAACGAAATCATCATGGCCGCCCGAGCGCACTGGTTCGAGGATGAAGAGCCCGCGCAGACCGAGGAGGCCGCCGATGCGGAATCCCCGGAATGATGCCCCTTCGGTAGAGACCGATTCCCCTGCGAAGGGGCACGAGCCGGAACGCACCTGCATTCTCACCCGCCGGAAGGGCGCCAAGGACGAGTTCATCCGGCTTGCGGTGGGACAGGACGGAATCGTCGCACCGGACGTCCGCGCGCGCGCTCCCGGCCGCGGCGCATGGATCGGGGTGAGCCGCGGCGAGCTCGATGCTGCCAATGCGAAGGGCAAGCTCAAGGCCGCGCTGCAGCGAGCATTCAAGACGAACGCCGTCACCGTTCCTGACGACCTTGGCGCCCGCACCGAAGCGGCGCTCCGACAATATGCGCTCGACCGCCTCGGCATGGAGGCGCGCGCAAGCAACCTCATCAACGGTGCAGAGAAGGTCGAGACCGCCGCCCGCTCGGGCAAGGTCCATCTCCTGCTACACGCGGGGGATGCGGGCGAGGACGGGCGCAGGAGCCTCGATCAGGCCTGGCGCGTGGGCGGAGGCGGCCAGTGGGAAATGACCCAGGGGATGATATTCCCGGAGTCCCGCACTATCTTGTCGATGGCACTTGGGCGCGAAAATGTGGTACATGTCGCGCTGACCGATCCCGCCGCCGCTTCGCGTGTCGCCCACGCGCTCGCCCGGTGGCTGGCTTTCACTGGCCCGAACCGTGGTCCGGAAGGCGGAGAACCCGCCTTGAGGATCGGCTCGGCTGAAGAAGTTTGATGAAGGAATAGAATGGCAGACGAGACGACCGAAAAGCCCAAGCTTGGAACCCGGCCGCCGTTGGGCCTCAAGCGCACGGTCGAGACCGGCAAGGTCAAGCAGAGCTTCAGCCATGGGCGCTCGAACACCGTCGTGGTCGAAGTCAAGAAGCGGCGCATTCTCGGCCGGCCCGGCGAAGCTCCGCCCGCGGAGGCGCCGAAGCCCGCCGCCGAGGCACCGAAGCCTGCGCCTGCCGCGCCGAAGCCGTCAGCGGCTCCGCAGCCGCGCAAGCCCTCGGCCGCGGACGACATCACCGCTCGCAAGGAGATGCAGGCGCTCTTGCTTCGCCAGGCCGATGAAGCGCGCATGGCTGCGCTCGAAGAGGCGCGGCGGCGCGAGGAACAGGCAAAGAGCTCGGCGAATGAGGAAGAGCGCCGCAGGGCCGAAGACAACCGCAGGGCCGATGAAGCTGCAGCCGAGGAAGCAGCCCGCATCGCGCAGGAGCAGGCGCTCGCAGCCACTCAAGCGCCGCCCGAAGAGCCGCAGCAGGCTGCCGCTCCCGAACGGCAGGAAGCCGAAGAACGCAGCTTCCGCCGCCCGGCCCACGCGCCCGCGCCGAAGAGGCCCGAGCCTGCGCGTCCGAGCCGCGGACGCGAGGACCGCCGGCACGCCGGCAAGCTCACCGTCAGCCGCGCGCTTTCCGGCGAAGATGACAGCCGCGCTCGTTCGCTCGCCGCGCTGCGCCGCGCACGCGAGAAGGAAAAGCGGCACCACATGGAGACCGGGCCTGCGCAGAAGCAGGTCCGCGACGTCGTCGTTCCGGAGGCGATCACCGTCCAGGAACTCGCGAACCGCATGGCCGAGCGCGGCGCCGACCTCGTGAAGGCGTTGTTCAAGATGGGCATGCCGGTGACGCTCACCCAGACCATCGACCAGGACACCGCCGAGCTGCTCGTCACCGAGTTCGGTCATCGCATCAAGCGCGTCAGCGAAAGCGACATCGACATCGATACGTCCGAAGACGTGGATGCGCCCGAGACGCTGAAGTCGCGTCCGCCGGTGGTCACGATCATGGGCCACGTCGACCACGGCAAGACGTCGCTGCTCGACGCGATCCGCGGCGCGAACGTCGTTTCCGGCGAGGCGGGTGGAATCACCCAGCACATCGGCGCCTACCAGGTCAGCCTTCCCGACAAGTCGAAGGTCACGTTCCTCGACACGCCGGGTCACGAGGCCTTTTCTGAAATGCGCGCACGCGGCGCCAACGTGACGGACGTCGTCATTCTGGTCGTGGCCGCGGACGACGGTTTGCGTCCGCAGACGATCGAGGCAATCAACCACACCCGCGCTGCCGGCGTGCCGATGATCGTCGCAATCAACAAGATCGACAAGCCCGAGGCGAAGCCGCAGAAGGTGCGCGAGGAGCTTCTCCAGCATGAGGTGATCGTCGAAGACATGGGCGGCGACGTCCAGGATGTCGAAGTCTCAGCGACGAAGAAGACTAATCTCGACAAGCTCCTGGAAGCCATCCAGCTCCAGGCGGAGATCCTCGAGCTCAAGGCCAACCCCGATCGCGCCGCCGAAGGCACCGTCATCGAGGCCAAGCTCGACAAGGGCCGTGGTCCGCTCGCGACCGTGTTGGTGGAGCGCGGAACGCTGCGCGTCGGCGACGTGTTCGTCGCTGGCGCGTCGAGCGGCAAGGTCCGCGCGCTGATCGACGACCATGGCCGGCAGGTGAAGGAAGCGGGTCCGTCCGTGCCCGTCGAAGTGCTGGGGCTATCGGCAGTTCCGTCCGCGGGCGATCCGTTCACCGTCGTTGAGAACGAAGCGCGGGCGCGAGAGGTCGCGAGCTATCGCCAGAGCGTCCTCGATCGCAAGCGGACGACCTCTGCGCCGATCAGCCTCGAGAACATGTTCGCCAATCACGCGTCGACCGTTGCGGAAGTGCCGCTGGTCATCAAGGCCGACGTCCAGGGGTCGATCGAGGCGATCGTCCACGCGCTCAACCGGCTGTCGACCGACGAGGTCCGCGTGCGCATTCTTCACTCGGGCGTCGGCGCCATCACCGAGAGCGACGTCACTTTGGCGAGCGCGAGCGGAGCGCCGATCATCGGCTTCAATGTTCGCCCGAATGCCAAGGCGCGCGAAGTCGCGGAGCGCAACAAGGTCGAGTTCCGCTATTACGACGTGATCTATCACCTCACCGACTGGGTGAAGTCCGCGATGGCAGGCGAGCTCGGGCCGGAGATCATCGAGACGATCGTCGGCCGCGCCGAAGTCCGCGAAGTCTTCCCGGCGGGCAAGAAGGACAAGGCCGCCGGGCTGCTGGTCACCGAGGGCGTCATCCGCAAGGGCCTCAATGCGCGCCTCACGCGCGAGGACGTCATCGTCTCGAAGACGACGATCAGCTCGCTTCGGCGGTTCAAGGACGACGTCGCCGAGGTGCGCGCGGGCCTCGAATGCGGCGTTCTTCTGGCCGACACCAACGACATCAAACCGGGCGACAACCTCGAAGTGTTCGAAGTCGAGGAGCGCGCGCGCACGCTGTAGTCGTCACCCGCGATTCGTCATTGCGAGGAGCGAAGCGACGCGGCAATCCGCTTGCGCCGCTGGATTGCTTCGCTTCGCTCGCAATGACAGTGAAGGTCTGAAATGCGCCGCACCGAAACTCCCGAAGGCCGCTCGGTCCGCCTGCTCCGCGTTGGCGAGCAGGTGCGCCACGTGCTGAGTGAATTGCTTCAGCGCGGCGAAGTGCATGACGACGTGCTTCAGTCGCACCTCGTCAGCATCACCGAAGTGCGGATGTCTCCCGACCTCCGCCACGCCACCGTGTTCGTGAAGCCGCTGCTGGGCCAGGACGAAGACGCGGTCCTCAAGGCGCTTCGCCAGAACACTGCTTTCCTCCAGCGCGAGGTCGCCCGTCGCGTGCGCATGAAATACGCCGCAAAGCTCAAGTTCGTCGCGGATGAAAGCTTCGATGAAGGCACGCACATCGATCGTCTGCTCCGCTCGGAGAAGGTGGCGCAGGACCTCAACCAGGAATGAGCAGAGAGTCCGGCGCTTCCATTCTTCAGCGTCGGAACGACGATCATTTTCCACTGCTGCTTTGGCTTGAGCCGTGGGCCGAGGAATATTCGATCCCTCCGGAATCAACTCTTCAAATCCGAATGCGCGGCACGGCTGATGGCGAACCGGAAGTCGACGAAGTCGATGGGCGAATTACAATTTACGCCCCGGCGGGCGCATTGGTCGACGTCTTCATCAATGGAGTGGCACAAGATTCCTGGTCGGCAGAGACTCCCGCGTTCGACATGGGCCCGCTTGGTACGCGGGGCGCAATTGATGTTCTATTCCGCAACTTTCCTGAAGCGCGGCCGGGCGGCGCGCCGCTACCGCAAAGCGGATGGCGTGAGCGGTTGAGACGGATCTGGCGCAGGTGACGGATCTCGGCGAACGCATGACCGATCACGGCTGCGCCGCAGAGCTGTTCGGCGAACAGTATCGGGAACCGCTGAAAGCCGCATGTGCGGAGGACCGCGACGTCTGGGAAATCTACGCCAACAACTTCGGCCCCGACGGGGTTCGACGACAGCATCGACCGCTACACCTCCAACCCCAACAACGCTCACGTTTGCGCTGTTCGACGGCGACGAGCTTGCCGGCATGTCGTCCTTTCTCGGCATCGACCCGTCGCGTCAGGTGCTGGAGATCGGCGGCACCTATTAGCGGCCGAAGTTCCGCGCCACTGGACTCAACTGCCGCGCGAAGGAGATGATGCTTCGGCGCGCGTTCGAATGCGGCATCCGCCGAGTCGAGTTCCGCGTCGACGCGCGCAATCTGCGCAGCCAGGCCGCGATGAAGAAGCTCGGCGCGGTGCGCGAAGGGGTCATGCGCGCCGATCGCATCACCTGGACCGGCCACGTCCGCGACACCGTCCTGTTCGCGATTCTCAGGGACGAAGATCACGCCTGACCGATCACGCATCGGCCGGCCATCCGGGGCGTTCTCCGCGAATGGCAAGGATCAACGTTGGGACAGCCGGTTGGAGCATCCCGCGCGACAATGCGAATTGCTTCCCGACCGATGGAAGCTCGCTGCAGCGCTACGCGGGCAGATTTTGCGTGACGGAGGTCAACAGCTCGTTCCATCGGCCGCACCGCCCAACAACATGGGAGCGGTGGCGGGAGAGCGTACCGGCGTATTTCCGATTCTCAGTGAAGGTCCCGAAGCGGATTACACACGAGCGAAAGATGGTCGATTGCTCCGACGCTCTGGAAACCTTCCTGGGCGAGGCGGGCCAGCTCTGCGAGAAGCTCGCGGTCCTGCTTGTGCAGTTGCCGCCGAAGCTCGAATTCGACGAGAAAATCGCGGCGGAGTTCTTCTCCGAGATCCGCGCGCATTCGTCAGCGCAGATCGCATGCGAGCCGCGTCATCCGAGCTGGTTCACTCCGGAGGTCGATACGATGCTCAACGCGCTCGGCGTCGCGCGCGTTGCCGCGGACCCCGCCATTTGTCCGCAAGCGGCGCAGCCCGGCGGCTCGAGGCAGCTGTGCTATTGGCGGCTGCACGGCTCGCCCGTGATCTACCGCTCGAGCTACCGGGACCGCATCCAGAGTTGCGCAGAAGCGCTCAAGCTCGAAGCTGATGCCGAGCGCGACGTGTGGTGCATCTTCGACAATACCGCCTCGTCGGCGGCAACAGGCGACGCGTTCGCGTTGATCGAGGCGTTGGACGCGATGGCCGCTACCGCCGGAGCGCGCTAAGCAATCGTCGTGGCCAAGCTATATTTCTACTATTCGGCGATGAATGCGGGGAAATCGACCACGCTTCTGCAGGCCGATTTCAACTACCGCGAGCGCGGCATGGAGACGATGCTGTGGACCGCCGCGCATGACGACCGCTCGGGCGCAGGGACGATCGGCTCGCGGATTGCGCTGTCCGCCCCGGCGCACGCCTATGACGACAGCGTCGACTTGTTCCGCGCAGTCGGCGAGGAGTTGAAGAAGCGTTCGCTCGACTGCATCCTCGTCGATGAGGCTCAGTTCCTGTCGCAGCGCCACGTGCTCGAGCTGTGCGAAGTCGCCGATTCCCTGAGTATCCCGGTGCTCTGCTACGGGCTCCGCACCGATTTCCAGGGCAAGCTGTTCCCTGGCTCCGCCGCGCTGCTCGCGCTGGCGGACTCGCTGGTTGAGCTCAAAGCCGTGTGCGAGTGCGGGCGCAAGGCGACGATGAACCTGCGCGTCGATGCGGATGGGCACGCGGTCGCAGCCGGCGCGCAAACCGAGATCGGCGGAAACGACCGCTATGTCGCGCTGTGCCGGAAACATTTCTTCGAGCGGCTGCGGGAGAGCGAAGCGCGCCAGCTGAGCCTCGGCCTCGCGCGTCGATAAATGCTCCACGGCTGGATCGTCCTCGACAAGCCGGTGGGGCTCGGCTCGACCACGGCGGTGAGCGCCGTGAAGCGGATCCTGCGCGAGGCGAGCGAGCCGAAGACGAAGGTGGGTCACGGAGGCACGCTCGACCCGCTCGCTAGCGGGGTCCTGCCGATCGCGCTTGGCGAAGCGACCAAGCTCGCCGGCCGGATCCTCGATGGGACCAAGGCCTACGAGTTCACGATCAAGTTCGGTGCCGAGACCGACACGCTCGATGCGGAAGGCGACGTCGTCGCAACGAGCGAGGTTCGGCCAACACTCGAGGAGGTCGAAGCCGCCCTCCCGCGGTTCAGCGGCCACATCGAACAGGCGCCGCCGGCGTACTCGGCGCTGAAGATCGGCGGAAAGGCTGCATACGCCAGAGCAAGAGCCGGCGAAGAGGTCCAAACCAGGCCGCGGTTGGTGGCCGTGCACGAACTTTCCATTCGCCACCCCTGCGAGAGCAGGGGTCCCGCCATCTTCGGAGAGCAGCGGGATTCCCGCTTTCGCGGGAATGACGAGCTGACCCTTTCGTGCACTGTCTCGAAGGGCACTTACATCCGGTCGCTCGCCCGCGACATTGCGCATGCGCTTGGAACCGTGGGCCACGTCTCCTATCTCAGGCGTACGCGCGCGGGGCCCTTCTCCCTCTCCCAGGCCATTTCGCTGGACTTTCTGGAAGAAGCCGCTAAGTCGCGCGGACTGACGGAGACGGTATTGCCGCTGACCGCGGCGCTGGACGACATCCCGGCCCTCCCCGTCACCCCCGACCAGGCCCGTCTGCTCCGCCATGGACAGATGCTGTTCGGGTTCCCCGCAAAGCCGGGGCTTCAGCTGGCGACGTCGGAGAACACTCCGGTCGCGCTGGTCGAAGCTTCGGCCGACGGACTGAAGGTCGTCAGGGGCTTCAACCTTTAAGAAGAACAGGAGTGACACGATGTCGATTACCGCGGAGCGCAAGCAGGCGCTCATCAAGGAACATGCGCAGGGCAAAGGCGACACCGGTTCGCCCGAAGTGCAGGTCGCGATCCTGACCGAGCGCATCCAGAACCTAACCCAGCATTTCAAGACCCACGCGAAGGACAATCACTCGCGCCGAGGCCTTCTCATGCTGGTCAACCAGCGCCGTTCACTGCTGGATTATCTCCGGCGCAAGGACGAGCAGCGCTACACCGACCTGATCGGCAAGCTCGGACTCAGGAAGTAACCAAGGGCGCCGCATGGCGCCCTTGCTTTAGGACTGTCCCGCAATCCGGCGGGGCGTTCAGGGGCACATTCGAACGCCCCGAACCGACCGCGAACCGGCTAGTTCGCGAATAGCTGAACCCGGACGGCATCCGGCCGCCGGTAAGGAAACGACAGATGTTCAATCAAAAACAAGTTGAAATCGAGTGGGGCGGGACGACGCTCAAGCTCGAAACGGGCCGCGTTGCGCGGCAGGCCGACGGCGCCGTCGTGGCGACTCTCGGCGAGACCGTGGTGCTGTGCGCAGTCACCGCCGCCAAGTCGGTCAAGCCCGGGCAGGACTTCTTCCCGCTGACCGTCCACTATCAGGAAAAATTCTCCGCTGCCGGCCGGATCCCCGGCGGCTTCTTCAAGCGCGAGCGCGGCGCGACCGAAAAGGAAACGCTGACCAGCCGCCTCATCGATCGCCCGATCCGTCCGCTCTTCCCCGAAGGCTTCTACAATGAAGTCCTCGTGATCGCGCAGGTTCTCTCCTATGACGGCGAGAACGAGCCCGACATCCTGGCGATGATCGCGGCGAGCGCGGCACTCACGCTTTCGGGAGTCCCCTTCATGGGCCCGATCGGCGCCGCTCGCGTCGGCTTCAAGGACGGCGAATACATTCTCAACCCGAGCAACGCCGCGGCCGAGGACACCCAGCTCGATCTGGTCGTCGCCGGCACCCGCGACGCCGTGATGATGGTCGAATCGGAAGCCAAGGAGCTGTCCGAAGACCAGATGCTCGGCGCCGTCATGTTCGCCCATAAGTCGATGCAGCCGGTGATCGAAGCAATCATCAAGCTTGCGGAGCAGGCGGCGAAGGAGCCGTGGGAGCTCGACACCCACGCCGACGAGAAGGCGGCGATCAAGGCCAAGCTCAAGAGCCTCATCGGCGACGACATCAAGGCTGCGTACAAGCTCACCAACAAGCAGGAGCGTTCGAGCGCCCTCGGTGCCGCACGCGAGAAGGCGAAGGAGGCTTATGCCGACGCCGACCCGCAGCAGCAGCTGATGGCGCAGAAGGCGGTCAAAAGCCTCGAGGCCGACATCGTCCGCGGCGACATCCTCGACGAGGGCCGGCGAATCGACGGGCGCAACACCAAGCAGGTTCGTCCGATTGAGATCAGCGTCGGCTTCCTGCCGCGCGCCCACGGTTCGGCGCTGTTCACCCGCGGCGAAACGCAGGCGATCGTATCGACCACGCTCGGGACCAAGGAATCGGAGCAGATGATCGACGGGCTCGAGGGCCTCTCCTACTCCCGCTTCATGCTCCACTATAACTTCCCGCCCTATTCGGTCGGCGAAGTCGGCCGCTTCGGCGCTCCGTCGCGGCGTGAAACGGGCCACGGCAAGCTCGCCTGGCGCGCGCTTCACCCGATGCTGCCGAGCGCGGAGGAGTTCCCCTATACGATCCGCGTCCTCTCCGACATCACCGAGTCCAACGGCTCATCGTCGATGGCGACGGTATGCGGCGGGAGCCTGGCGCTGATGGACGCCGGCGTTCCGCTGAAGCGCCCGGTAGCCGGAATCGCGATGGGCCTGATCCTCGAAGGCAAGGACTTCGCGGTGATCAGCGACATCCTCGGCGACGAGGATCATCTGGGCGACATGGACTTCAAGGTCGCCGGCACCGAAGCGGGCATCACCAGCCTGCAGATGGACATCAAGAT
>JAICXO010000023.1 GCA_025980335.1 Sphingomonas sp.
AGAATTTAATGCAGTTCTTTCCTCGTCTTCTGCTCGCCGGCCTTGCTGCCGCGGCGCTTGCGGTGCCTGCAGCTGGACAACGCGCCGACGATCAGATCCAGCCGAAATCGGTCCAGCTGATGCACCAGGGCCAGGCGCTCCTGGCAGCGGGCAAGTTCGAGGACGCGGAGAATGCGCTCGAAACTGCGCTCGCTGTCGATCCGCGCAACCGCTGGGCCTATGTCGATCTCGCCCGCGTCGCCGAGAAGCAGCACCTGTTCGGGAAGGCGATCCGAATGACCGAAAAGGCGCTGATCATCGAGCCCAACGACCCCGACGCGATCGCCGTCCAGGGCGAGTCGATGGTCGAGATGGGCGCGACCGCGCGCGCTGAGGACAATCTGAAGAAGCTCCAGACGATCTGCGGCGCCAAGGGCTGCCCGCAGGTATCGCAGCTCACCGCGGCGATCACCCGTGGACCGACCGTCGCCTCGGCGAAGACCGCGGACACTACGAAGAAGGACTAAAGGTCGCGGCGCGTGGCCGTCACCCCGGACTTGATCCGGGGCCTGCTTTTTTTTGCAGCCCGTCGGACTGCAGGCGGATCGCGGCTCAGGGCCGGGGTGATGAAATTACCCGCGCCAGCTCCACCCATTCCGCGACGCTGACCGTCTCGGCGCGCCGCTGCGGATCGATTCCGAGCGACTGAGCGGCGTCGAGCGCGCCCGGGACCTGCTTCAGGCTCGACCGCAGCATCTTCCGGCGCTGCCCGAACGCGGCTTCGGTCAGCCGCTCCATCATGCGCGGACTCACTCCCTCCGGTTGTTCGGCTGGGATGACGTGCACTACTGCCGAGGTCACCTTCGGCGGCGGCACGAAGGCCGAGCGATTGACGGTCATCGCGATCCTCGGGCGCGACCGCCACTGCGCCGCGACGGAGAGGCGCCCGTACGCGTCGCTCCCCGGTTCGGCGACGATGCGCTCGGCCACTTCCTTCTGGAACATGAGCGTCAGCGATCGCCACCACGGCGGCCACTCGCCCGATAGCCATTTGAGCAGCAGCGCGGTCCCGACATTGTACGGAAGGTTGGCGACGACATGTGCACCGTCCCCGACGATCGCGGGTTCGTCGACCTTCATCGCATCGGTCTCGAGGAGCGACAGGCGATCTCGGAATTCGAGCCGAAGCTCGTCCAGCGCGGGAATGCAGCGCCGGTCGCGTTCGACCGCGGTGACCGACGCGCCTGCATCCAGCAGCGCGCGGGTCAGTCCACCGGGGCCCGGGCCAACCTCGTAGACATGCTGCCCATCAAGGTCGCCCGGCACTGCGGCAATGCGCGCCAAGAGCTGCCGGTCGAGGATGAAATTCTGTCCCAGCGCCTTGCTTGCGCTGAGCCCGTGTCGGGCAATGACCGCGCGCAACGGCTCCGGGTGACCGCTCAAGGCGCGTCCGTGCGAAGCGCGGCGTTCTCCGCAGCCATCCGGATCGCGGCAGCCATCGGGCGCGGGTCCGCCCGATCCTGCCCGGCGATGTCGAACGCCGTGCCGTGATCGGGCGCGGTACGGACGATCGGCAGGCCGAGCGTCACGTTCACTGCGTCCTGGAAATGAAGCGCCTTGATCGGGATCAGCGCCTGGTCGTGGTACATGCAAAGCGCTGCGTCATAATTCGCGCGGGCACTCGCGTGGAACATCGTGTCGGCGGGGTGAGGACCGCTCACGCGCCATCCTTCCGCGGCGAGGACGGCAATCGCCGGCTCGATGATCTCGATCTCTTCGCTGCCGAGCTGGCCACCTTCGCCGGAGTGCGGATTGAGCCCGGACACGGCGAGCCGCGGCTCGGGGATGCCGAAGTTGCGCTGGAGGCCGCGAAGCGCAGCGCGCCCGCGCGATTCGATCAGCGCACTGTTGAGGTGCCGCGGCACTTCCGCCAGCGGAATATGAGTCGTCACGGGCACCGTGCGCAGCGTTGGCCCGGCAAGCATCATCACCACGTTCGCGGCGGAAACCCCGCAGCGTTCGGCGACGAACTCCGTCTGACCTGGATGCTGGAAGCCGATCGCGTAGAGCTGTTCCTTGGCCACCGGGCCGGTCACCACCGCTGCCGCCGAACCGGAGCGGGCGAGCCCGACGGCGAGCTCGAGCGAATCGAGCGAGCAATGCGCGCCGGCGACGCTCGGATGACCGGGTACGTCCGAGTGCGGTGCGCTCAGCTGGAGCAGAGGCAGTCCGAAATCGAACGCAGAATCCGCCTGCCGCGGATCATCGATCGTTTCGATCGGGCCGTCCCACACCGCTGAGATCGAGCGCGGATCGCCGATGGCGACGAACGGTGGAAGCTGGAATGCCTCGCGCGAATCCCAGCACTTGGCGATAACCTCGGGTCCGATGCCCGCCGGATCTCCAAGGGAGACGGCGAGCGGACTAAGCGGCGTTGCCGACATGGGAAGCCGCCTTATCGGAAATGCGCGATCAGCGGAATTCGATCACCGCGTCCCGCCTCAGGTCAGCGAGGTAGCGCCGGGCGCGCGAGTTGACCCGCTCTTCGTTCAGCTGACTGTAAACGTCATCGTAGGTCGGCGCCGTGGGGTCGGCTTCATCGCGACCGCAAAGCACGAGCACCCGCACACCTTCCTCGAGCGATCCGAACGGTTGCGTCGCCTGACCGACCTGCATCGGAAGCATCATCTGCTGAAGCGTATTCGGCAGGTCGCGCATCTTCACGTCGTCGCTCTGCACGACCTCGCCGTGGAAGTCGGCCGCGATCTTCTCGGCACCGCCGCACCCGCCGATGTTCTTCGCGGCATCAGCGAACTTGGCGACGATCGGCTCGGCCTGCTGTCGGCTGGTGCCCTTCGGGAAGCTGATCGACACCTGCTTCAGGCTCAGCACTGCGTCGCGCGGGTCCTTGGTCAGGATCTTCCGCGTATCCTGGACGGCGATGATCGAGACGCCGCCGGGCACCGGGATCGGGTTGCTGATCGTTCCCGGACCCATCTGCTTGAGAGCCGCGGCCAGCGGCGCCGGGAGCTGCTCCGGGCGGACCCAGCCGAGGTCACCCCCGACCGCCGCTGTCGACGCTTCCGAATATTGCTTGGCATAGCCGGCGAACGACGCGCCGTTCTTCAGCTGATCGAGGATCTTGGTGGCGTTCTGGATCGTCTGGTCCTGGGTGTAGGGCGTCGACGACAGGAAAATCTCGCCAACTCGATATTCTTCGGTGCCCTTCGACGCGTTGAGTCTGTCGAGAACCGCCTTCACTTCATCGTCGCCGACGCTGACTTCGATCTTGTCGTGCTGCAGCCTGTTCCACGCGATTTCGCCCTGGATCTGGCGGCGAAGCGAATCGATCGAGGAGCCGTGCTGCTGCAAATAGGCGCCGAGCTGATCGGGATTTTGCTTCACGCCCTCGGCAACGCGCTGGACGGTCCGGTCGATGTCCGACTTCTTGACTTCGATCTTGTCCTCTTTCGCCGCCTGGATTTCCAGCGTTTCGTCGATCAGGTTGCGGAGCACCTGCTGACGGAGCGCGTCGATCTGGTCGGCGGGAATCTCGTTGCCGTTGGCGATGGCGAGCAGCGCCAGACGCTGGTCGATATCGGTCTGAGTGATCACGTCGCCGTTCACGATCGCGGTCGCCTTGATCACGGACGGCATAGTCGTGCCGAACAGCTCGGGATTCTCCGGCAGATGCAGCGACTGCGTGCTGTTGATCGGCGGCGACTGCTGGGCGTCGTCCTGCTGCGCGGCCGCGGCGCTCGCAATGGCGATCAGGATGGCTGCTCCGGCCCACAGGGCGCGCGTGGAATTCAGTCGGAAAGCTCGTGCCACGATTTTCAAAATTCCCTTGATTTGCAGCCTGCTGCTGGTGGTAGCCGTTTATCCAGGCCCGCTGAACGCAGCCTTAGCGGCCAATCCCCTTCAATGCCAAGTGAACACCGATCGTATTGCCCGCCCGGAAGGTGCCGATGCGCTCATAGTCGCGCTTCCACGTGATTCCAATCTGCAGGCAGTCGTCCTCGTACTGGATGCCGAGGCGATCGCGCACCGGCTCCCATCCATCGGCCACCGACAGCGGGTCCTCCTTGCTGTCGGTGAGGTCGACCACCGCGGCGCCGAACACCGACCAGTAACGGTTGAACAGGAGCCGCCCGGCGACCTGAAGCTCCTCGACGTCGCGGAGGTCCTCGATGGTTGGGTCGACGTTGCGATTGAGCTTGAGGTAGCCGACCTCGGCGTAGGTCTGGGTGGTGCCGACGGTAAGGTCGATCTCGTTCCGGCGGACCGCGAAATTGTCCTTGTCGATCCGGAACCGGTGGGTGAGCTCGAGCAGGCGCCCGTAGCGGATGCTCGTCCGGCCGACCACGTCGGAGAGCCGGTCGGTGAGCCCCGTCCCTTGCGGGAAGATGCCCGGGCGGTCGACGAGCCGATAGCTCTGGCCGATAGTGCTGCTGATCGACAGGTTGGGCCGGTCGAGCGACCAGTCCAGCCCGTAGGTGATCCGCGATGCGTCTTCCCACCGATCGTAGCCGGGGAATCGGTTGAGCGCGAACAGGTTGCTGTCCTCGAGGTCGATCGAGCGCGCGTCCTCGTTCGGGATGTCGATGTTCGGGGTTGGCGGCGTGAGCACGAGCTGCACCCGCGGCACGAGCCGCTGGATGCCGCCGAGAAGCGGTCCGATGAACGGCCATTGCACGTCGGCTGCAAGCGCGCCGATGGCCCGCGTGTGCCAGCCGTCGGTGCCGCTGTAGATCGGAACGGTCGTGCTTTCGGCATCGTCGGTGTGATAAACGTCGCCCCGGCCGTAAGCGGTGAGCGTGACTTCCTGCCCCCACGGCGTGATGCGCCTCAAGTCCCATTCGGCGCTGGCGAACGCGCGCTGCGTATCCTGGCCCTCGATCCTCAGGATCGACAGACTGTTGCCCTGGATCTGAAGGGTCCCGCCGAGCACGTCCTCTTTGCGGAAGCGCGCGTCGATCGCGGGGAGTGCGATGGGAATCTGCTTCTGACGATCGTCGGCGAGCAGTCCTTCGAACGCCCATCCGGCGATCGAAATGTACGAGTCCGGACTGATTCTTTCGACCTTGACGACGTTGCGCAGGCGATCGTCGTTGGTGATGTCGTAGCGCCGGGTGATCGTCTTGTCGGTTGCGACGCGGAGCGAGCCGGTGATGCTCCATAAGGGATCCAGCTGCGCCTTGCCGTTCGCTTCGAAATAGCCGCGGACGCCCTCGCGGGTCGAGGTCACGTCGGGGTCGATGCTCTCGATCGTGCCGTAGGTGAGGAAGCCGCCGAGCTGGAACGCGCCCCAGTCATCGAGCTGGCGGTACTTGGCCTCGATCGCCGGAAGCACCCCCGTATAGACGTGGGGCGTCAGGGTCAGATCGCGGTTCGGACCCATCTGCCAATGGTACGGCTCGGCGATCTCGAAGCCCTTCTTGCTCGAGATGCTGAAGTCCGGCGCAAGCCAGCCGGTCGCGCCTTCCTTGCCAGTGGCGACGTTGAAGATCGGGAGCAGCGGGACGGTGATCCCGAACAGCTGCAAACGCCCGCCGATGAACCTGACGCGGTTCTGCGCCGGATCGTCGATCACCCGCGCCGCGGTGATCGCCCAGCTCGGCCGCTTCGGGCAGCCGCTAGCGGTGGTTACGGGGCAGGGTGAGTATATTGCGTTCTCGAGCGTGGTGATGTTGTCCTTGCGGGAGCCGCGGACCGCCGCCAGACGCGCGCCATTCTCCAGCACGACCATGAGGTTGTTGACCGTTCCGTCGCGCAGCGTGTCGGTCAGCTGGACCGTGTCGCCGACCAGCTTGTCGCCTTGCGGCGTCAGCAGGACGACATTGCCTTGCGCATACACCTCGCCGGTCTTGCGCTCCCAGGTTACGCGGTCGGCCGCGAGATAATTGCCGTCGCGGTTCATCCGGACTTCGCCGATCGCCGTCACGACGTCGGCGTTGCTGTCGTAGGTGACCTGGTCGGCGGTGAACTCGACGATCTCGTCCTGCGCGGTCGACGCAGGCGCAGGTGCAGGCGAGGGCGCCTGCGCAGCCGCGGCCGCAGCCGCGGGCACTGCCATCAGCATCGGGAGCGCCGACCACCAGAACAATCTCGCCGCCAACGCTTTGTCCGTCCGCCCGCCCGAATGCTGCTGCCTTGGCGAGCGCCTATCGCACCTCTCCTGCTGCACGACAATCGGGCCGAACGGCGACGGGCGCTCCTTTGCCAAGATTCGACTTGCATCCTAAAGGCTGCCGCGAACGTTCGCCTTTCAAGGATCCGCACATGCAAATTCGCTTCGCCGACAGCCGGCCTACGGGAGATTATGCGCTCGTCCTGCCGATTGCCGGCAAGGACCGGAAGAGCCTCGGCTCGCTCGGAAGCGCGCAGCAGGCGGTCGCCGCAGCCCTCGACCGCCAGCGCTTCGAAGGCGAAGCATCGAACGTTTCCGAGCAGTTCGTCGAAGAGAACGGCAGCGTCAGGCGCCTCGTCCTCGTCGGCGTGGTCTCGGGCACGAGCCCTGACGAAGTGGCCGAGAAGCTCGGCGGCACTGCCGTTGCGCGGCTTCTGACTTCCGGCGAGAAGAAGGCCGTCATCGACGTGAGCGCGCTCGGGTTCGACGCGGACGCAACCGCTCGGGTGGCGCTCGCGGTTGCGCTTCGTTCCTGGCGGTACGACCGCTATCGCACCAAGCTCAAGGACACGCAGAAGGCGACGCTCGAGGAAGTCGTCATCGTCGGCGGCGGCGCGGGCGCGCAGCAACGATATGAATCGCGCTGGGCGCCCGTGGTCGAGGGCGTGTCGCTGACGCGCGAGCTGGTCACCGAACCCGCAAACATCATCTACCCCGAATCCTTCGTTCAGCGCGTCCGTGCCTCGCTCGAGGGATCGGGAGTCGAGATCGACGTGCTCGATCGCGCGCAGATGGAGAAGCTCGGGATGGGCGCGCTCCTCGGGGTCGCGCAGGGCTCGGTGCGCGAGGCCCGGCTGCTGGTTCTCAAGTGGAACGGCGGCGCCAAGGGCGAGCCGACCGCGTTCGTAGGCAAGGGCGTGACCTTCGACACCGGCGGCATCTCGATCAAGCCGGCGGCGGGCATGGAAGCGATGAAGTGGGACATGGGCGGCGCGGGCGCGGTCGCCGGCGCGCTCAAGGCCCTCGCATCGAGAAAGGCGAAGGCGAATATCGTCGGTATCTGCGGGCTGGTCGAAAACATGCCAGGCGGCAACGCCCAACGCCCCGGCGACGTGGTGACCACCCTCTCCGGCCAAACGGTCGAAGTGATCAATACCGATGCCGAGGGCCGGCTCGTTCTTTCAGACGCGGTCGCCTACGTGCAGCGCACCTACAAGCCGTCGACGATCATCGACCTCGCGACCCTCACCGGCGCGATCATCGTCAGCCTTGGTCACGAATGGGCTGGCCTCTTCTCGAACAACGAGGAGCTCGCCGCGGAGCTGCTCAAGGCGGCGGCCGAATCCGGCGACAAGCTGTGGCGGATGCCGCTTGGGGAGCCGTTCGACCGGCTGCTCGATTCGCCGATCGCCGACATGAAGAACGTCGGTCCGCGCGAAGGCGGCTCGATCACCGCGGCCCAGTTCATCCAGCGATTCATCGAGAGCGGCGTCAAATGGGCGCACATCGACATGGCCGGCAAGGCGTGGGCGGACAAGCCCAGCGCGACCTACGAAAAGGGCGCGACCGGCTTCGGCGTCCGCCTCCTCGACCAGTTCGTCGCGGACGTCCTCGAGAAATAGGATTCAGGGACAGTCCCTCGCGAGGGACTGTCGCCATCTCACCGATGCAGGTCGATTTCTACCAGCTCGCCGGCATCCCTGCCGAACAGGTGATCGTAAGCCTCGCGGAGAAGGTGCTCGCGGCCGACGGCCGGCTGCTCGTCGTGGCGCAAGATGAGCTCTTCCTCGCGCGGCTCGATCGCATGTTATGGGACCAGGAGCCCACGAGCTTCCTTCCACATGGCGTTGCAGGAGGCGCCGAAGACGCTCGCCAGCCGATTCTGCTGTCGACCAGCACCGATGCGCCAAACCTCGCGCGCAACATGCTAATCGCCGACGGGCTGTGGCGCGATTCGGCGCTTTCCTACGACCGGAGCTTCTTCCTCTTCGACGATGCGACCTTGCTCGCGGCTCGCGACGCGTGGAAATCGCTTGCGGACAGGGAGGGGCTGGAGCTCCATCATTGGCGACAGGACGCGGGCAAGTGGGTGAACAAGGACTGAGGCTTGCCCCTGCCGCGCGCCGCCGCTAGGCGCCGCGTTAATTCCAACCAACCGACTTGCAGGAGATCGCCCGGTCATGGCCGTGACGCGCACCTTTTCGATCATCAAGCCCGATGCCACCCGCCGCAACCTGACCGGCGCAGTCACCAAGATGCTGGAGGATGCGGGCCTTCGCGTCGTCGCTTCGAAGCGCATCCGGATGAGCCGTGATCAGGCGGAAGGCTTCTACGCCGTCCACAAGGAACGCCCGTTCTTCAACGACCTGTGCACCTTCATGACCGCCGGCCCTGTCGTGGTTCAGGTGCTCGAGGGCGAGGACGCCGTGAAGCGCAACCGCGACGTGATGGGCGCGACCAACCCCGCCGACGCCGCGGAGGGCACGATCCGCAAGAGCTATGCAGAATCGATCGAAGCGAACTCGGTCCACGGCTCCGACAGCGACGAGAACGCGAAGGTCGAGATCGACTACTTCTTCAGCCCCGACGAAATCGTCGGCTGAGCGCTAAAGCATCGGGCTCAGGGTCGCGAGCAGGTTCTGCCATAGACGCAGCGCAATGCCGTAGCGCTCGACGTCCTCGCGCGTGACGCGCTCGCACTGGGCGAGATATTCGTCCTGCCGCGCGCGCACCGCCTCGGCAAACGCCGCGTCGTCGAACAGGATGTTGTTCTCGAAATTGAGCTCGAAGCTGCGGCGATCGAGGTTCGCGCTCCCGATCAGTCCGACCCGCCGGTCCACGACCATCGTCTTGGCATGGAGCAGGCCGGGCTTGAACTCGTAAATCTCGGCACCGGCATCGATCAGGTCCTTGTAATAGCTGCGGCTCGCGGCAGCGACGATCCAGTTGTCGTTGCGCTTCGGGAAAAGCATCAGCGTTCGGATCCCCCGCCGTCCGGCGGAGGTGAGGGCGAACAGCAGCTGTTCGTCGGGCACGAAATAGGGAGTCGTCACGACCAGCTCCTCGCGCGCCGAATGGATCAGCTCGGAAAAGCACGCCGGCATCGCGTCGAACTCCGCCGTCGGTCCGGTGCCGAGCACCTGCGCCACGATCTCGCCGCTCCCTTCGGGCACCGTCTCGGTCAGGAGTGCGCTGATGTCGTCGCCGCCCTCCGCGATCCAGTCCGAGACGAACAGATATTGGCACTGCTGCGCGACCGGCCCCTGCCAGCGGCTCATGATGTCCACCCACGGCGCGAACCGCGGCTTGATCCGGAAATCGGGATCGGCCGCGTTCTGGCTTCCGCACCATGCGACCGCATTGTCGACGACCATCAGCTTGCGGTGGTTGCGCAGATCGACTCGGCCGCGGATCAACGTCCACAGCGGGTTCCCGACCGGGAGCGCGACCCGCACCTCGCACCCACGGTCGTGCATTTCGGTCCAGTGCCCGGACTCGATCAGCCGCCGCGACCCGAGCGCATCGGCGAGCAGCCGCACATGCACGCCGCGCTCGGCCGCCCTGATGAACGCGTTCTTCAGCTTCAGCCCGTTGTGATCGGCGAGCCATATGTAGAAGCAGGCGTGAACATGCTCGCGCGCAGCGTCGATATCCGCGATCATCTCGTCGATCGCGGCATTGCTGTCGGGCGCGAGGCGCGCACTGTTGCTGCAGGTCGGGTCGAGATGGTTGACGGTGCGTGCGAGTGCGAAGGCCGCCCAGTGGGCGCTCCCGGCATTCTCCTTGCTGCACCGGTAATTGCCTCGTGGGCGAGGAAGACCGGCGTTGACCTCGCGCCCGCGGGTGCGCCGGCGTCCGCTGATCCGGGTCTCTCCGAGAAGCAGGTAAAGAACGACGCCGACGATCGGCAGCGCGAGGATCGCGATGATCCAGGCAAGCCGCGACGCGGGCTCGCGATGGGGACGCAGCAAGGCGCGCATGATCGTCGCGACGTCGGCGACGAAGATTACGACCGAGACGATCTTTCCGAGGTCCACGAAACCCTATGCCGCACATTGCGGCGGCGCTGTCCAGCGGCGCGACTCAGGCGCGGCTGAGACTTACCAGATGCAGCGAACGGCCGACGAACAGCCCGCCGCCCTTCCACATGTAGCGCAGCGTGTAGGTGCCGGAGCTGCGCCTGTCCTTGCCCGCTTCGACGTAGCGGGCGTCGATTCGCGCGCGGATGCTCAACGTCTTGTCCTTGGGCTCGTCCTCATGGCCCTTCAGCGCCGACTCGACATCGCTCGCGTCGAGCTCGCCGTCGCTTCCGACCTGGATCGGCGATGCGCCGGTGAGCGTGATCGTCAGCGATTCGAGCGCATGGCTCGGTTCGACCGGGCTGATCTCCAACTTCTGTCCATCGTCTGCTCTTTGCGCGCGAAGCGTCAACGGGATCGATTGCCGCTGTTCGACGATTCGGGTCGGCTTGTCGTCGCCGCTGTTCTTCCAGTTGATCCACACGCCGATGCCGGAGACGATCAGCGCGGCAAGGGCAATAAGCTCCCCGAACGTGATCCATCGGCGGCGGGCCCGCTCCGATTCTGTTTCGCTCATCGGCCGCCCGCCTCGAGCAGCCGCCGCGGCGCCGCCAGCTCCCAACTCGATGCGATGCGGTCGCCGATGTGGTCCCAGTCGACGTCGTTGCCGCCCACGTTGATTGCCACCCAACTCGGCAGATAGGCGGGTCTGGAATAAGTCTCGGGGTCGGCTTCCAGCAGCATCGTCTGCTCGTCGATGCCGCTGGTCCGCACGCACACCACGGTTCGGCCATCGCCGTGATGATTGTCGCGGAACTGAGCGAACTGCTTGCCAGCGACGAAGAACGTCGGCTGGCCATGGGAGACGCGTTCCTCGGTCCCGGGAAGTTCGAGCGCGGCCTGGCGGATTCTCGTCAGCGGATCAGTCATCTCAGCACGAACTCGTTGAGGACTTGCGGATATAGCCGATGTTCGGCGGCAAGCACGCGCTCGGCAAGACGCTCGGGCGTGTCGCCGATCTCGACCAGCACCTCGGCGCGGCCGAGCACCTCTCCCGCATCGAGCTCTTCGGTCACGATGTGGACCGAGCAGCCGGCGACTCCATCACCGGCCTCGATCGCCCGCGCGTGCGTGTCGAGCCCACGATATTTGGGCAGCAGGGAAGGGTGGATGTTGAGGATTCTGCCGGCCCAGCGCTCGACAAACCACGGCGAGAGGATGCGCATGAAGCCCGCGAGCGCGATCGTGCCAACCTGATGCTCTTCGAGCGCAGCCGAGAGAAGCCGGTCATATTCCTCCTTGTCGATGCCCTTGCTCTCGCGCGTCCAGGTCTGGAGCCGTCGGTCTCGCGCCCAGGCCACACCCGCAGCCTCGGCCTTGTTGGAGCCGACGAGCGCGACTTCGTAGTTGCAAGCGCGGTCGACCAGCGCACGCATATTGCTTCCGCGCCCGGAAATCAGGATGGCGACGCGCTTCGGGTCAGGCATTGTAGGTTGCGGACCAGTCCTTCGGCGAATTCCACGTGCCGGCCTGTCCATGAACGGTGCAGCCGCGCCGGCCTTCCTCGATCCGGCCGATCTCGAACGCGGATTCGCCTGCACCGTCCAGCGCATTCGTCACTTCGGTCACCTGCTCGGGCGTTACGATCACCGCCATACCGACGCCGCAGTTGAATGTCCGCGCCATCTCCTCGGGCGCGATTCCGCCGCCTTGCTGCAGGAGCGAGAAGATCGGCGGAAGCTGCCATCGGCCGGCGTTTATCACGGCATGGCAATCGATCGGCAGAACCCGCGGAATATTCTCGAGAAGTCCTCCGCCGGTGATGTGCGCGAGCCCCTTGATGCTCTTGGCTTGGACGAGCGGAAGGAGCGCGCGAACATAGATTCGCGTCGGCTCCAGTAGCACCTCGGCCAGTGGCCGATCGCCCTGCGCGGGCAGCTTCTCGGCGAGGTTCCACCCTTCGCGCTCGATGATTCGGCGGACGAGCGAGAAGCCGTTGCTGTGGACCCCTGAGCTTGCGAGGCCGAGAACGATGTCTCCCGGATTGATGTCCGCGCCGGTCAGCACCTTGTCTCGCTCGACCGCGCCGACGCAGAAGCCCGCCAGATCGTAATCGCCCGTCGCGTACATGCCGGGCATCTCGGCCGTTTCGCCGCCGATGAGCGCGCATCTTGCCGTGCGGCACCCTTCGGCGATCGACGCTACCACCGCGGCGGCGACACCTTGGTCGAGCTTTCCGGTTGCGTAATAGTCGAGGAAGAACAAAGGCTCGGCGCCCTGGACGATCAGGTCGTTGGCGCACATGGCGACGAGGTCGATGCCGACGCCCTCGTGCCGTCCTGTGTCGATGGCCAGCTTGAGCTTGGTCCCGACGCCGTCGTTCGCAGCGACGAGCAGCGGATCGGAATAGCCCGCGGCCTTCAGATCGAAGAAGCCGCCGAAGCCGCCTAGCTCGGCGTCCGCGCCCGGCCGCGCGGTCGAGCGGGCGAGCGGTCCGATCGCCTTCACCAGCGCATTGCCCGCATCGATCGAAACGCCGGCGTCCTTGTAGGTGAGTCCCATGTTCTCCGTGCTTCGATACGGGGCCTTCGATAGGCTCAGTCCCCTACTCAGCATGAGCGGAAATGAGAACCGCTCATCCTGAGTAGCCGCTGAGCAATGTCGAAGTGGCGCATCGAAGGAGCCACATCGCGCTTGGATTTCCACGCCGTTGTCGCCAAAAGACCCGCGAATGCTTCGCCGCCGGCTCGTAATCCCTTTCCTTGTGCTGCTCGCCGCTCTCGGGCTCGGCGCGACGGTTTATGCTCAGCTCGAAAGCACCGACCGCGGGATTCTCCCGCTCGACACCTCGACCACGCTCGAGATCGGCGGGATCCACGTCGACGTCGGCGGCCCCGATGCGATGAGCGCGCGCTATGCCGGGTGGCAGATCGCGCAGCGGCAGGGCTTCCGCGCGCTGTGGGCGAAAATGCATAACGCGCCGATCAATCAGGCTCCAACGCTGCCGGACGCCACGCTCGATCAGATCGTCAGCTCAATCAACGTCGATCGCGAGGAGATCGGTCCTCACCGCTATATCGCCGACCTGAGCGTCGAGTTCGATCGCGACCGCGCTGCTCCGTTCCTCGGCGTCGAAGGCGCGCAGGTCACCGAACATTCGGTTCCAATGTTGCTCATTCCCGTCACCGTGACGGCGGGGACCGAAAGCAGCGTGGAGCTGCGCAATGCCTGGCAGCGGGCGTGGGCGCAGTTCCGCACCGCCCAGACGCCGATCAACTATGTGCGCGTCAGCGGCATGGGCGCGGATCCGCTGTTGATCAACGCGGCGCAGACCAACCGCCCCGGACGCGGTTGGTGGCGCGCTCTGCTCGATATGTACGGTGCCCAGGACATCCTGACGGCGGAAGTGCAGCTTCAGCGCGCCTATCCGGGCGGCCCCGCGCGGGGACGGTTCATTGCACGGCACGGGCCGGACAACGAAATCGTCGGCGGGTTCACGCTTACTGCGCCGAGCAGCGAAGCCATTCCCGCGATGATGGCCGAGGGCGCGCAGCGGATCGATGCCATTTTCGCGCAGGCGCTCGCCGATGGCCGGTTGTCGCGCGATTCGTCGTTGAACCTGCCGGCGCCTCCGGTCCAGGTCGCACCGGTGCAGGCGCCGCCGCCCAAGCCGGTCAATGTCGTCAACGCGTTCCAGGTGCAGGTCACCGGCAGCGACGTCAGCATCTACAATTTCGCAATGGCACACCTGCGTACGCTTCCGGGCGTCGATTCCGCCACTCCGCAGCAGATCAACCCGACCGGCACGAGCTACGTGCTGGTCGCCTATCACGGCACCGTCGCGCAGCTCGCCGCGGCATTGAGCGCGCGGGGCTGGACGGTCGATTTCTCCGGGACCGTCGTCCGCATCCGCTCGGCGACCGATAAGCCGCCGCCGCTGCCGCCCAAGCCGGTGGCCGCGCCTCCGCAGCCCGCACCGGCTGCACAGGCGCCGACGACCAATCAGGCGGGCGCGACCGGATGAAGTCCCGGCCCGACCAGATCGCGCTCCCGCTCGACTGGCCGCAAAGCGAAGGAGATGCCCGCTTCATCGTCGGCCAGGCCAACAGGGATGCGTTCGAGCATTTCCGCAAGTTCAGCATCTGGCCGGTCAAGGCGACCATCCTCACGGGGCCGCGCCGCTCCGGCCGATCCCTCCTCGCGCGCAGCTTCGTCGAACGAGTTGGCGGGCGCCTGTTCGACGATGCGGATCAGCGCCACGAGGAGGAGCTGTTTCACGCCTGGAACCAGGCGCAGGACAGCGGTCGCCCGCTGATCATGGTCGCGGACGAGGCGCCGCCGGCCTGGTCGCCTTCGCTGCCCGATCTCAAGACACGATTGGCGATCACGCCCGTCACACGCATCGCGAACCCGGACGACGTGCTGTTCGGCGCGCTCATTCAGCTCCATTTCGCCGATCGAGGGCTTCACATCCCGGCAGACGCGCTCCGGTTCATGACCGAGCGCCTGCACCGCGATTATTGGACCGCCGAACGCGCCGTCGAAGCGATCGACCGATTCGCGATCGCGGAGCGCGCCCGGCTGTCGCTGCCGACCGTACGCCGAGCGCTGGGCGAAGCAGGGATGATTGGGGAAGCCGCCTAGCGGGCTAGCCGCACTTGATCTGCGTGACCTTGTTCGCCGAATCGAGCCAGACCGTCACCCGGTCGAAACGATAGTCCATCGTCAGCATCACGCCCGGAGGTGCCCAGCGGAGCACTGCGGCCTTCGACACGCGTTTGATCGCGCCGGCGACCTTGTCGGAACGGGTCTGGCCAATGAATTGGCTCGTTCCGTCCGCGGTGCAGGTGTGGCCCGGCGTTTCGCCATGCACCGGCGGCTGCGCCGGAGCGGTCGAGCAGGCGGCGAGGAGGATCGGTGCAACCGCGAGAAGCTTATGCATCGACGGTTTCCTCGTCGCGAACGCGGCTCATCTTGAGCTTGCCGTTCTCGATGGCGAAGGCGAGCCGGCCCTCGACCAGATCCAGCGCGTCCTTGCCGAACTGTTCGTAACGCCATCCGCGAAGGATATTGAGCTCGTTGCGGACGCCAGCTGCGAGCGCCTCGAGATCGTCGGACCGCGCGATGAGGCGCGCGGCGACGCCCGACTCCTTGGCGCGGATCTTGAGCAGCAGCTTCAACAGGTCGCTGACGAGCGCCGCGTCCTTGGTGAGTCCCGGCCGACGCGGCTCGCGGTCGGGCATTTCGCCCGGCTCGAGCGGCTTGGCGACGGCGAGGGCGGCCATCAGCCGGCCGCCGATGTCGTTCGTCTTCCAACCCGCCGAGAGCCCGCGAACCTTCCCAAGGTCGTCCTGGTTCCTGGGCGGATGGAGAACGATCTCGTTCAGCGTGTCGTCCTTGATGATCCGTCCGCGCGGGAGGTTCTTCGAGCGCGCCTCGGTTTCGCGCCAGCCGGCGAGCGCCTTCAGACGGCCGAGCACGGCGGGATTGCGGCTCGGCAGCTTGAGGCGCTTCCATGCATCCTCCGGCGGGAATGCGAAGCTGGAGGTGTCGGCGAGGCGTTCCATCTCCTCGTCGAGCCAGGCACCGCGTCCTGTCTTGCGCAGCTTCTCGACCATCCGCGGAAACACCGTCGCCAGGTGGGTGACGTCGGCAATCGCATAGTCGATCTGCCGCTTGTCGAGGGGCCGGCGGCCCCAGTCGGTGAAGCGAGCGCCCTTGTCCAGGCTGTGCCCGAGCAGGCTTTCGATCAGGTTCGAATAGCCGATCTGCTCTCCGTGGCCGAGCGCCATCGCGGCGATCTGCGTGTCGAACAGCGGGTGGGGCACCTTGCCGGTGAGATTGTGGATGATCTCGAGGTCCTGCCCGCCGGCATGAAAGACTTTCAGCACCTCTTCGTTCTTGACGAACAGGTCGAGCAGCGGCTCGAGGTCGATCCCGTCCGCTTTCGGATCGATCGCCGCCGCTTCGTCGGAGCTCGCCACCTGGATCAGGCACAGGTCCGGCCAATAGCTGTTCTCGCGCATGAACTCGGTGTCCACGGCGACGAACGGATGGTCGGAAAGTCTCTCGACGAGGGCCTTGAGATCTTCGGACTTGGTAATCAGTGGATGGATACGCATGAGTCTGCGCCGCCCATAGCCCCGGCCTCGCGGGTTGACAAAAACAGAGTGGGACGTGAAGCGCGCGGCCAAACACCACAACCCGTCACCCCGGCCTTGAGCCGGGGCCTGCCTGCCTTTCAACGCTGGGAAGAAAGGCAGGTCCCGGGGCCAAGCCCGGGATGACGTTTGCAGAGAATGACAAACATGCACGCCTACCGCACCCACAACTGCGCCGAGCTGCGCCTCAGCGACGTCGGCGAGACCGTCCGGCTTTCGGGCTGGGTCCACCGTAAGCGCGACCACGGCCACCTGCTGTTCGTCGACCTGCGCGACCATTACGGGATCACCCAGATCGTCGCCGACACCGACTCGCCGGCCTTCAGGACGCTCGACCGGCTGCGGCTGGAGTCGGTCGTGACCGTCGAGGGCGAAGTCGTGGCGCGTTCTGCCGAGACGGTGAACCCCAACCTCGCCACAGGCGAGATCGAGGTGCGCGCGCGGCAGGTCGAAGTGCAATCCGAAGCCGCCGAGCTGCCGATGCCGGTCGCCACGGAAGCTGACTATCCCGAGGAAATCCGGCTCAAGTACCGCTACCTCGATCTGCGGCGCGAGAACGTCCACGCGAACATCATGCTTCGGTCGGCGGTGATCGCGTCGATCCGGCGGCGGATGATCGAGCAGGGCTTCACCGAGTTCCAGACGCCGATCCTCACCGCGAGCTCGCCGGAGGGCGCTCGCGATTATCTGGTCCCGAGCCGGGTGCATCCGGGAAAGTTCTACGCGCTTCCGCAGGCGCCGCAGATGTTCAAGCAGCTGATCATGGTCGCCGGCTTCGATCGCTATTTCCAGATCGCGCCGTGCTTCCGCGACGAGGACGCCCGCGCCGACCGAAGCCCCGGCGAATTCTACCAGCTCGACTTCGAGATGAGCTTCGTCACGCAGGACGACGTGTTCGCGGCGATCGAGCCGGTACTTTCAGGGGTGTTCAGGGAATTCGCCGATGGGCGGACGGTCACGCCCGCCGGCGAATATCCTCGCATTCCGTATAGGGAAGCGCTGTTAAAGTACGGAACGGACAAGCCTGACTTACGGAACCCGCTGCTGATCACCGACGTGTCGGAGCAATTCAGCGGCTCCGGGTTCGGCCTCTTCGCCGGCATTGTCGGGAAGGGCGGAGTAGTCCGCGCGATCCCGGCGCCGCGTACCGCCGAGAAGAGCCGCAAGTTCTTCGACGACATGAACGAGTGGGCGCGGAGCGAAGGCTTCGCCGGCCTCGGTTACGCCACACGCAAGGGCGGCGAGTGGGGCGGCCCAATCGCGAAGAATCATGGCGAGGAGGGCATGAACCGAATCGCCGAGACAATGGGGCTCGGGCCGGACGACGGGATCTTCTTCGCTGCCGGCAAGGAAGCGGATGCGGCCAAGCTCGCCGGCGCGGCGCGAACCCGGGTCGCCGAACAGCTCGGACTGGTCGAGGAAGGCGCGTTCCGCTTCTGCTGGATCGTCGACTTCCCGATGTACGAGTATGACGAAGAGCGGAAGAAGATCGACTTCAGCCACAACCCGTTTTCGATGCCGCAGGGTGGTCTCGAAGCGCTCGAGACGAAGGACCCGCTCGACATCCTCGCCTGGCAGTACGACATCGTCTGCAACGGCGTGGAACTGAGCAGCGGCGCGATCCGGAACCACCGCCCGGACATCATGTACAAGGCGTTCGAGATCGCCGGCTACACGCGCGAGGAGGTCGACACGAACTTCGCCGGCATGATCAACGCCTTCAAGTTCGGCGCGCCGCCGCACGGCGGATCGGCGCCGGGAATCGACCGCATCGTGATGCTGCTCGCCGACGAGCCGAACATCCGCGAAGTGATCCTTTTCCCGATGAACCAGAAGGCCGAGGACCTGATGATGAACGCTCCCTCGGAGGTCACGCCCAAGCAGCTCAAGGAACTGCACATCAAGGTGGTCGGCGATGCCGCCCCTCCGGCGAAGGCCAATCCCGACAAGCTGGTTGCGCCGCAATAGGCGCGGCTAGTCCGGGTAGCGGATGCCGGTCACTTCGTAGCTCTTCTCGCCCGACGGAAGGCGGACCGTGCGCTCGTCTCCGAGCCTGGCGCCGACCAGCGCGCGGGCTATGGGAGCGCTCCAGCCGATCCTGCCGGCTCCTGCATCCGCCTCGTCATCGCCGACGATGGTCAGCGTACGGCGGTTGTGGTCTTCGTCGGCAAGCTCGACCGTCGCGCCGAAGCGGATCTGGTCGCGCGATTGCTGCGCCGCCGGATAGACGACCTTCGCCGCTTTCATGATCCGCGAAAGATGCGAAAGCCGGCGGTCGATCTCGCGCAGGCGTTTGCGGCCGTAGATGTAGTCGCCGTTCTCGGACCGGTCGCCGTTTGCCGCCGCCCAGGCGATCGTCTCGACGATCTTCGGCCGTTCGATCCCGAACAGCTGCTCATATTCGGCGCGGACGCGCGCAAATCCTTCGGGCGTGATGAAACGGGGAGCGGGGTCGGCCATGAGCGCCGATTATCAGCCCGGCTGATCCTTCCCAAGATAGCGCGAGACGTGGAGTGCCGTGCGCTGCGGCTGAGTCGAGCGCATCGAATCATAGACGACCGTGTTCTCGATCACCCGCTGCACATACCCCCGGGTCTCGTCGTAGGGAATCGCTTCGATCCAAGCGACCACGTCGAGATTGCCGCGCGGGTCGCCGAACTGGCGCACCCATTTGCCGGCATTCCCGGAGCCCGCGTTGTAGCTCGCGACGGCCAGCGGCACGTTCCCGCCCCACACGTCGAGCATGTGCTGGAAGTAGGCCGAGCCGATGGAAACGTTGTAATTGGGGTCGGTGAGCAGCCGATAGCTGTCGTACGAAACCCCCATCTTGTCCGCCTGATCGCGCGCGGTTCCGGGCATCAGCTGCATCATCCCGCGCGCGCCGGCATGGCTGATCGCGTAAGGGTCGAACGAGCTTTCCTGCCGGGTGATCCCGTTGGCGAGCGACCACAGGTTGCTCGAAACCTGCGCATTGACGAACGGATAGGCTTGGCGGACGTAGAAGCTCGAGCCCTTGATCCGCGCCATGCGTGCAACCCACACCGGCAGGTCCTGCCGCCCAAGCTGCTGCGCGAGCTGAATCGCGAGATTGCGGTCGACGTCAGTATCGAGCGAGCGCGCGAGCGCTTGAACGAACAGCGCCTGCTCGGTCGAGCGGCCCTGCTGTCCAAGCAAGCGAAGCGCCTGGACCAAGCGGCGGCTGTCGAACGCTGCCCGCTGCACCGATGTCGTCGTGTATTGCGGCAGCGCGGCAGGCGGCGGCGGTACGCTCCGGCCGAGGCGCTCGAGCGCAAGCTGGCCGTAGAACAGGCCGGGGTGGGCGGCCGCGCGCTGGAAGTAGGATGCCGCGGTCTGAAACTGACCGGCACTCAGCGCAGCACGGCCCGCCCAGTAATCGCCCTTCGTCTGCACCTGGAGCGAGCGGCCGGCACGCGCGTAGCGGTCGAACATCGCAAGCGCGCTTTGCGGGCTGCGCATCCGCTCGAGCGCAATCTTGCCGCCGAGCCATGCGAGGTCGGTGTACTTGTCGCGGACGCCGAGCGGCTGGTCCTCTACCTGCACGCCGGCGGGAAGCACGTCGTCGATTTGGCGAGTGATGTTGTACGCGGTGCTCCAGTCGTGAGAGTCCGCCGCATCGCCTGCGAGCAGGAGCAGCATGTCGTAATAGCGCTCCGGGTCTGCAGGCTTGTAGGTGAAATGGTGGGCGCGGGCGGCGAGGTCCTGCGCCGCATCGCCGTAGTGGTGATCGCGGAGGTACCGCGCGCGCGCCATCATCAGGCCGGCATCGCTGGTGACGCTACCCATGACGGCGCGGTACCGGCTGTCGGCGTCGGACGAGCCCTGCTGCATGGCGATCCGTGCAGCGAAGGTCGCCTGCCGCTCCGGGCTGGCGAGCGCCAGGAAGCGCGCTGCATCGTCCGCGTCCTTGTCGAACAGGAGCGAATCGATGCGGCGGTCGTGGTCGGCTCGGGTGAACGCGCTTCCGTACCGGGCCCAGATCGACTGCTCGTCGTCCTTGGCGAGGTCGGACGACGCCCAGGCGTGCCGCGCGGCATCGAGCGCGTCGGCCGCGCGGCCGCTCGCCGAATAGGCTTCCGCAAGCCGGGCCCAACCGTTGCCGGTTTCCGGCTTGTCCTTGGCGAAAAAAGCAATGACGGTCGTCGGATTCTCGCCCGGACCGAGCGCCTTTTCCGCCCAGTCGCGCATCCGCGAAGCGTCGGGCCAGTCCGGGTTGGCAATCAGGAAGGACGCGTAATCGGCGAAGCTATAGCCGCTGCTCTGCCGGAGGCGGCGCCACTGGTCGAGCGAGTAAGCGACGCTCGGCGCATAATTGGCAGCAGCAGAGTAGCTCGTCGGCGCGGCATATTGCGCCGAGCTTGATGGCGCGGTGGCCAGAATGGCTGGCACCAGAATTGCGAAACGCCACATGCTGGACATTCTATTGTCCCGCTCCTTATCAGGCCCTGAACACTGGCCTCGACCCTATACGCAAACTCCTGGCCACGGAGGCAAGTTCATGTTTTTCGGCTCGAATCCCGCGCTCGTGACGCCGTTTATCGGCAGCCGTGTCGCGGAGGACACATTCCGCGAATTCATCGAGTGGCAAATTGCCGAGGGCTCGAACGGGCTGGTGCCGTGCGGGACCACCGGTGAAGTCGCGACTCTGACCAGCGACGAGCACCGTCATGTGATCGCCACGTCGGTCGAAGCCGCAAAGGGCAGGGTGCCGGTGATCGCCGGCTGCGGGACGTACGACACGGCGGCGTCGATCGAGCGCACCCGCGCGGCCGCCGACGTTGGCGCCGATGCCGCGCTGGTCGTCGTCCCTTACTATAACAAGCCGAGCCAGACGGGACTTGCGGCGCATTTCCTGGCGATCGCCAACGCATCGCCGATCCCGATCGTAGTCTACAACGTGCCTTCGCGGACCGTCGCCGACATATCCGTCGACACGCTCGCGCAGATCGCGAGCCACCCAAAAATCGTCGCGATCAAGGATGCGACGGGGAGTCTCGGGCGAGTCTCGGCGCAGCGGCTCGCCTGTGGCGAGGACTTCATCCAGCTCAGCGGCAACGACGACATGGCGCTCGGCTTCAACGCGATGGGCGGCGTCGGCTGCGTCTCGGTCACCGCGAATGTCGCGCCGAAGCTCTGCGCCGATTTCCAGAAAGCAATGCGCGAGGGCAGGTGGCACGACGCGCTGAAGGTTCAGGACCGACTCTATCCGCTCCACGCCGCGCTGTTCACCGATGCCTCGCCGGCGCCGACCAAATACGCGCTCTCGCGGGTGCGCCCCGGCTTCCCGACCGAGCTCCGGCTGCCGTTGGTGGAAGCCTCGGAGGCTTCAAAGCACGCCGTCGATGCTGCGCTCGAGCACGCGGGTCTGCTCTGATCTCGCCATGGCCAAGCCGCTTCCGCCGCCGTTCGACAAGCAGAAGGTCGTCGCCGAGAACCGGCGCGCCCGGTACGACTATTTCGTCGAGGAACGGTTCGAGGCTGGAATCCAGCTGACCGGCACCGAGGTGAAATCGCTTCGCGGCGGTGAAGGATCGATCGCGGAAAGCTACGCGACGGCGGACGGCGAGGAGGTCTGGCTGATCAACAGCCACATCCCCGAATACAGCCACGGCAACCGCCTCAACCATGAGCCGCGGCGGCCGCGGAAGCTATTGCTGAAGAACCGGGAAATCGCCAAGCTGCAGGGGGCGGCGACGCGGCAGGGGCTGACGCTCGTGCCGCTGTCGCTTTACTTCAACGGCAGCGGGCGCGCGAAGGTCGAGCTGGCGCTCGCGCGGGGCAAGAAGGTGCACGACAAGCGCGAGACCATCAAGGAGCGCGACTGGAAGCGCGAGCAGCAGCGGCTCCTTCGGCACAATGGCTGACAGCGGCGCCACTCCGGGGAGGTGGCGCTGGCTGACGCGGCACATTCCGACGCGCGATACCGTCCACGAGCACCGCCTGCTGAGGCCATTCGCACCGCATCTCACTCATCCATCCTTGTGGCGCATGACGCGCAGGTCGGTCCCGCGCGGAGTCGCCGTGGGCCTCTTCGTCGCGGTGATCATTCCGTTCATGCACACGCTGATTGCCGTGCTGCTGGCCATTCCGACGCGCGCGAATGTCGCGGTCGCCGCCGTGTTCACATTGGCCGTGAACCCGCTGACAATCCCGCCGATGTACTATGCGGCCTACCGGATCGGTTCATGGGAGCTCCACCACGATTCGCCATTGCTGAACCAGGCCGCGGCGGAGCGCTTTTCGGGCGAGCTCAGCCGCCTGCTTTTCTGGGTGCACCATGCATCCGGGCCGATCGCGGTGGGCATCCTCACCATGGCGGTGGTGATCGCTGCTATCGGATATCTCGCGGCATCGCTGGTGTGGCGTTTCTGGTCGCGCAGCCGCTGGCGGCAGCGGCACCGCCCGCGGAAGCCCCTCTAGCCGGCACGCAATCTTCCCTGCTTGCATGTGAAGCGCCTTGCTAACTAAGGATAGGTGTTCTTCGGAGGGCTGTGATGGTCAGAATGTTTGCGCTCGCTCTTGCTTCCACCGTGCTCGCCGGGGCCGCGATCAACGCGGCTCCGCCGATGGCGCAGCCGGCCGTCGGTGCTGCTCCTGCGGCAGCTGCTGCGGCAAAGCCGCAATACGGCACGTTCGGATTCGCCACCGCCGGGATGGACAAGAGCGTCGCTCCAGGGGACGACTTCTTCGAATATGCGAACGGCACCTGGGTCAAGACCCACCCGATCCCGGCCGACAAGGCGCGCTACGGCATGTTCAACGTGCTCGACGATCTCTCGAAGGAGCGCACCCGTGGGATCATCGAGGAGCAGGCGAAGAACCCCGCGAGCAAAATTGGCAACGCCTATTTCAGCTTTATGAACGAAGCGGCGGTCGATGCGAAAGGCCTCGCTCCGTTCGAACCGTGGCTGAACGAAGTTCGCGCGATCAAGTCGAAGAAGGACCTGCCGAAGCTCTACTCGGATGCCGACCGGCTCGGAATCGATACGCCCTATCGGGAATTCATCGGCCAGGACCGCAAGGCGTCCGACCGCTACACGCTGAACGTCATCCAGGGCGGTCTCGGCATGCCCGACCGCGATTATTACCTGTCCACCGACCCGAAGCTGGTCGAGACCAAGGCGAAGTATCTCCAGCACATGACGGCGATGCTGACTCTCGCCGGCGAACCGAACGCTGCCGCCCGCGCGCAGGCGATCCTCGATTTCGAAACCAAGGTGGCGAAGGTCCACTGGACTCGTGCCGAGAGCCGCGACGCGACCAAGACCTACAACAAGATGACACTGGCCGAGCTGCGCGAGGCGGCGCCCGGCTTCGACTTTCCCCAATATCTGAAGGACGACGGAGCGAACGTCGGCTACGTCATCGTCTTCCAGCCGAGCGCGTTCAAGGGGATCGCGCGCCTGCTCGGGAGCACGCCCTTGCCGGTGTTGCGCGATCAGCTCCTGGTTCGTTCGCTCGACTCCTATGCGTCCGAGCTGCCGAAGAAGTTCGACCAGGAACATTTCGCCTTTTACGGGACGGCGCTCTCTGGAACGCCAGAGCAGGAGCCGCGGTGGAAGCGCGCGGTCGACTTCACCGTCGACACGATGGGTGACGATGTCAGCAAGCTCTACGTGGCGCGCTATTTCCCGCCGGAAACCAAGGCGGCCGCAGACAAGCTGGTCCACAATATCATCGCCGCAATGGACCGGCGAATCGACAAGCTCGATTGGATGAGCCCGGAGACGAAGACCAAGGCGCACGCGAAGCTCGCGGCCTTCACTCCGCAGATCGGCTATCCGACGCGGTGGCGTGACATGAGCGGGCTGGCGATCGACCGCAACGACCTTCTCGGCAACGCAATGCGTTCGGCTCGATTCGAATATGCGTACCAGCTCGGCAAGCTCGGCGGCCCGATCCGGCGCTGGGAATGGGGCATGACCCCGATGGAGATCAACGCCTATTCGAATTTCGGAATGGTCGAGATCGTGTTTCCGGCCGCGATCCTCCAGCCGCCGTTCTTCGACCCCCATGCCGACGCAGCGGTCAATTACGGCGGCATCGGCGCGGTCATCGGCCACGAGATGAGCCACCAGTTCGACGACCAGGGCTCGAAATACGACATCCACGGCAATCTCGTCGATTGGTGGACGCCCCTCGACGCGAAGAACTTCCAGGCGCGGCTCGACAAATACGAAAAGCAGATCGATTCTTACGAGCCGCTTCCGGGAATGCACGTCAACGGCAAGCTGACGATGGGCGAGAATGTCGCGGACCTCGCGGGCCTGACCGTCGCGCACGACGCCTACATTGCGTCGCTCAACGGCGCCCCGCCGCCGGTGATCGACGGTTATACGGCGGACCAGCGTTTCTATCTCGGCTGGGCGCAGGTGTGGCGTTGCAATGACCGTGAGGCAGCCCTCCGGCAGCAGCTGCTGACGAACCCCCACTCGCCCTGCAGGGTGCGGACCGACGTCGTTCGGAACATGGACCCGTGGTACTCGGCGTTCGACGTGAAACCGGGTCAGAAGCTCTATCTCGCGCCCGCAGATCGCGTGCGCATCTGGTAGCCTGACGCGCTTCTGGTAGCATGGGCTCCAACGCCGATGCTGTACCAGGAGCTGCCGCAGATCGATTCGACTCCCCTCGACGCGTGGGGACGGTGGCTCGCGCCAGCGCTGATCGCCGGAGCGGCGCTAACTGCTGCCGTTGTTTTGCTCCTGTTTGGCCTACTGTTGCCGGCGGGAGTTCTCGTTCTCATCGGCGTCACTGGCGCGCTCGTCGCCTATTTCCGAAGTTCTCCCATGGCGCCGGCGGACGGACCGCTCATGGTAGGCCCGGATTATGCGCTGCTTGGCTCCGCGCTCGGGCTCAGCACCGATCCCGTCGCGTTGACGACCGGCGAGGGATCGCTTCTGCTCGTCAATCCGGCTTACCGCGAGCGGTTCGGCAGCGCGCGGCCGCCATTCGAGATTGCTGCCGATGATCAAGCGCGGGAGGGACTCGCGCTTGCGCAATCGATGGCGGCGCGCGACGGCGCCGGCTGCGTCGCAGCCGTCGAAACCATCGCCGGCCCTTCGCCGGTCGAGGTCGAGCGGGCGGGGACGCACGGCGACCTGCTCCTGTGGCGCTTCGTCAGGGCCGCGGCGCCCGATCCGCTGATGCTCGCGGCCAATCGCATGCGCGGACGAGCAGGCGAGCTACTCGGCCGGGCCGGCGTGCTCGCAGCCTTCGTCGATCCGCAAGGAAGAGTGATCGCGCACAACCGATTGTTCGGGGAGCGGGCGCTCGGCGGCCTGGCGAGCGAGGAAAAGGCGAGGCTCACCGACCTGGTCGAGGAAAGCGAAGATGGCGGCCATTTCCAGCTGACTGCCGAAGGCGACACTGGCCGCCCTCTGCGCGCGGTTCTAGTCCCGCTCGATCCTCCCGGGCCGAACGACTATGGCTATTTCTATCTCTTCGACAGCCCTGACACCCTGCCGATGTCGAGCTCGTCGCACCTGCAAGCGCTGCTCGACATGCTTCCGATCGGCCTTGCGTTGGTCGATGGGGACGGCCGGTTCCTGACGATGAACCAAGCCTTCTGCCACGCCGCCGGAATCAGCGATTCGAAGATGCCGGTCTATCCGGGCGATCTCGTGGCCAAGGAGGACAAGGCCGCGGTCGCCGACGCAGTGCGCCGGAATGCGCGCGGGCCGGCGATGTCAGGCGACATCGCGGTCCGGCTGACGCGCCAGCCCGGCGAGCCCGTGGCGCTGACGATCGCCGGACTTCGCGGCCTCGGCGATGCCGCGGTACTCCTGCTGCTCAAGGACAATAGCGAGGAAGCGAAGCTCAAGCGCCAGGTCGCGCAGGCAACCAAGATGCAGGTCGTGGGGCAGCTTGCCGGCGGTGTCGCCCATGACTTCAACAATATCCTCACCGCGATCATCGGCCATTGCGACCTGATGCTGATGCGGCACACGCCGGGCGACATCGATTACGACGACATCCAGCAGATCAAGTCGAACTCGAACCGGGCCGCGGGGCTGACGCGGCAGCTGCTCGCCTTCTCGCGCCAGCAGACGCTTCGGCCGCAGGTGCTGCAGCTCCCCGATGTGGTGTCGGAGGTCTCTCACCTCTTGAAGCGCTTGCTCGGCGAGACCGTCGAGCTGGTGGTGAAGCATGGGCGCAACCTCGGGCCAATCCGCGCCGACCCCGGGCAGCTCGAGCAGGTCATCATCAACCTTGCGGTCAACGCGCGCGACGCGATGCTCCCGAAAGGCGGAACGCTGACGATCCAGACCTATTCGGTGAAGTCGGACCAGGTTGCCGAGCTCGGCTCGGATATCCTCCCGATCGCCGATTACAGCGCCCTTTCGGTGGCGGACACCGGAACCGGGATCCCGGCTACCGTGCTCGGCAAGATTTTCGAACCGTTCTTTACCACCAAGGAAGTAGGCAAAGGGACGGGGCTCGGGCTCTCCACGGTGTACGGCATCGTCAAGCAGTCGGGCGGCTTCATCTTCGCCGATTCGAAGGTCGGGGAGGGGACGCGCTTCATTATCTACCTGCCGGTCCATCGAGAGGAAGAGCCGGCGAAGCGGTCGCGCAGCGTAGCAAAGGCGAAGAAGGACGAGCTGTGGGGCAGCGGGACGGTGCTGCTGGTCGAAGACGAGCCGATGGTCCGGAGCGTCGCCGACCGTGCGCTGACCCGCCACGGCTACAAGGTGGTGACGGCCGACAATGGCGAGGACGCGCTCGAAATCCTCGCGGCCGGCGACCCAATCGACCTCTTGATCAGCGACGTGGTCATGCCGGGAATGGACGGCCCGACGATGGTACGGGAAGCGCGGAAGAGCCGGCCGGAGCTGAAAATTCTGTTCATGTCTGGCTATGCCGAGGAGCAGCTTCGGAAATCCATCGACATCGAGAACGTCAACTTCCTGCCCAAGCCTTTCTCCGTCACCGAGCTCGCGGAAGCAGCTCGACGGGCGGCGGGGGCGAAATAAGCGCTTTGCGCTTTCCGGCCCGCACTTTATGCCACGCAATTCATGGCTGACGCCCGCTCCATTCTGATCGTCGAAGACGAGCCGCTTATCGCGATGATGCTCGAGGATTTTCTCGATTCGCTCGGCCACCGGGTCCGCGGCACCTGCGAAACCGTCGAATGCGCGCTCGAGGAGGTCGAGAAGGGCGGGTTCGATCTCGCGATTCTCGACGTGAACCTGAAGGGTGAGAACGTCTGGCCGGTCGCCACCAAGCTGCGCGAGAAGAAAGTCCCGTTCGTGATTGCGACGGGTGGTCATGTCGATCCGCCGCCGCCCGAGTTCAACGACGCGCCGGTGATCGAAAAGCCCTACACCGTCGACCGGGTCACGCCGGCGATCGAAGCCGCGTTCGCGCAGTAAGAGTCCGCGCCGCTCCCGGCGCGCCGGTCCGAAAAATGTTCGAATTCCAGTCGCACCTGATCTTCCCCACGCATGCCGTGCCACC
>JAICXO010000027.1 GCA_025980335.1 Sphingomonas sp.
GCGGGCTCGTCGAACGTGGAGGAGATGACCTCGCCGCTCACCGAGCGCTGCATGTCGGTGACCTCTTCCGGCCGCTCGTCGATCAGGAGGACGATCAGGATCACCTCCGGATTGTTGTCGGTGATTGCCCGCGCGATGTTCTGCATCAGCACGGTCTTGCCGGTGCGCGGCGGAGACACGATCAGCGCGCGCTGCCCCTTGCCGAGCGGCGAGACGATGTCGATGACCCGCGCCGACTTGTCCTTGATGGTCGGGTCGAGCGTGTCGAGCTTCAATTTCTCGTCAGGGTAGAGCGGCGTCAGATTGTCGAAATTGACGCGGTGCCGAACCTGCTCGGGGTCGTCGAAGTTGATGGTCGTGACCCGAGTCAGCGCGAAATAGCGCTCGCCTTCCTTGGGTCCCCGGATTTCACCTTCGACGGTGTCGCCCGTGCGCAGGCCGAAACGCCGGACGATCGACGGCGCGACGTAGATGTCGTCGGGACCGGCGAGATAATTCGCTTCGGGCGAACGAAGGAAGCCGAAGCCATCGTTGAGCACCTCGATGGTGCCCGAGCCCATGATCTCGACGCCGTTTTCGGCCTGGACCTTCAGGATCGAGAACATCAGGTCCTGCTTGCGCATCGTCGATGCGCCTTCGACGCCCATCTCCTCGGCCGTTGCGACCAGCTCGGCGGGCGTCTTCTTCTTCAAATCTTTCAAATGCATGAGGTTGTCTTTTCTTGGGGAGTTGTGCTCGAGCCCGTCTAGTTCGATCGAAGCCGGAGGGCGGCAGGACGCCGCGATGGGACAGCGGGCCGGCGATTTTGGAAAACTGGCCGGAGCCGCTTGCGAGTCGAGGTATGTTCAGCAGCAGCCGGTGTCAATCAGCCGCGAGCAGAGCGCGCGCCGAATCGTTCAGAAAGGACGAACGATCACCAGCACGACGATGATTGCGGTGACCACGCCGGGGATTTCGTTGACCATCCGCACCGTCTTGCTGGACAGCGGCCGCTCGCCGTTCGCCAGCTTCTTCCCGTAGACGCCGAGCCAGCCCTGGTAGCCGGTCAGCAGCACGACCAGCGCAAGCTTGGCCGAGAACCAGCCCTGCGCCCAGGCATCCACGTTGAAGGCGAGCATCAGGCCGAGGACCCAAACCACGATCATCGCCGGGGTCAGGATGATCGAGCGAACGCGCGACTCGCGCTCGATCCACGCCCGGTCCTCGGGCGATCCGACCGGCGTCTCATGGTGGTAGACGTAGAAGCGCGGAAGCAGGAACAGGCCCGCGAGCCAGAAGATCACGAAGGTGACGTGCGCCGCCTTCACCCAAAGGTAGGCGGGGCCAAGAAAACCCGTCAGGTTGCTCACCGTCCCCCCTTCACCAGCGCAATCAACTCGCCGACATGCTCGACCGGTGTGTCCTGAAGGATTCCGTGCCCGAGATTGAAGATGTGAGGCCGGTCGGCGAAGGCGTCAAGGATCACACGGACGGCGGAATCGAGCGCCTCGCCGCCCGCGACCAACGCGAGCGGATCGAGGTTGCCCTGCACGGGCAAGTCCGTCGGAAGCTCCTTTGCCGCCCATTGCGGATCGACGGTTTCGTCGAGTCCGATGGCGCTGACGCCGGTCTCACGAGCGTAAGCGGCGATCTTCCCGCCGGCGCCTTTGGGAAAGCCGATGAGCGGCACGCCCGGATGGCGCTCGCGCAGCGCGGCGACGATCCGCGCGGTCGGAGCGACGACCCAGCGTTCGAACTGCACAGGCGAGAGGTTCCCGGCCCAGCTGTCGAACAGCTGCAACGCCTCGGCACCCGCTTCCACCTGGTTCGACAGATAGTCGAGCGTCACCGCTTCGATCCGATCGATGATCGCGCCGAATCTGTCCGGGTCGGCGTAAGCGAGGCGCCTCGACTCGGCCTGATCGCGGCTTCCCTCGCCGGCGACCATGTAGGTCGCGACGGTCCACGGGCTTCCTGCAAAGCCGATCAGCGTCTTGTCGTCGGCAAGCCTCTGCCTGACCTTGCGCACCGTTTCGTAGATCGGCTCGAGCCGCGCGGGATATCCGGTCAGCTCGTCGAGCGCACTGTCGAGCAGGGTCGGAGTCAGCCGCGGCCCCTCGCCGGTGATGAAGGTGAGGTTCTGGCCAATCGCGAACGGGACGATGAGGATGTCGGAGAAAAGGATCGCTGCGTCGAGCTCGGGAAAGCGCTCGAGCGGCTGAAGCGTAATCGCCGCAGCGGCTTCGGGGTCGGAAACGAGATTGAGAAAGCTGCCCTTGTCCTGCCTGAGCTGCCGGTATTCCGGAAGATAGCGTCCGGCCTGGCGCATCATCCACATCGGAACCGGGTCGCACCGCTTTCCTTTGAGCACCTCGAGCATCGGCTTGCCGGCATGCGTGTTCGGAAGTTCGGTCGGCCTGGAAGCCACCCTTCTTCTCTCCTTTATATATTTATAGAAGAAGATTGATGTTGTGATTGGGCGCTGGAACGTGGGGTTTAGGCGCGGCTCCCTGAATTGCCAACAATCGCGGCTGGCGGCCGTTCCTCTCAGAGTCGCGAGTCGATCCGATTCGCGCCCATGACTCACAAGCTGGGGATGGATTTCGCCCCCGGGGATGAATCGTCGGAGCACCGCCGTGCAGGTTCGCCGAAATCAGCGGTTGAGACCGTCCCCACCGCCGGGCTAGCCTTGGTTCGCTCATTATCCACAAGGTTGTTCTTTTTGGCCCTGATCCTTGCCTCCACGAGCGCGATCCGCCGGCACATGCTCGATGCGGCCGGAGTGGAGTATGAGGCAACCAGGCCGCAGGTCGACGAGGATGAGCTGAAGCTCGGCATTGCCGGTTCGAGCGAGGTCGCGCAGCGGCTCGCCGCGGCCAAGGCGCTCAGCGTCCTCGGCGAGTGGGTGATCGGCAGCGACAGCGTCGTCGAGGTCGCCGGCCAGCGGTTCGACAAGCCGCGCGACCGCGCCGACGCCGCCGACCATCTGCGATTCTTTTCGGGCAAGACGATGCGGCTGACGAGCGCGGTTGCGCTCGCTCGCGGCGGCACGCTCGACTGGAGCCATGTCGAAGCGGCCATCCTCGAGGTTCGGCCCCTCTCCAATGGGTTCATCAACGCCTATCTCGATGCGGAATGGCCCGAGGTCGGCTACACTGTCGGCGTATTCCGGCTGGAGGGGCGCGGCGTGCAGCTGTTCGAGCGAATCGACGGGAATCATTTCACCATTCTCGGCATGCCGCTGATTCCGCTGCTCGGCGCACTTCGCGACCGGGGGCTCATTCCCGCATGATCAGCATCGCGCTCACCGGTTCGATCGGCATGGGCAAGTCGACCGTGGCGAAGATGTTCGAAGCGGCCGGTGTGCCGGTTTTCGACGCAGACGCGGTGGTGCGGGCGCTGCAGGGTCCCGGCGGTGCGCTGGTCGAGCGGATCGGCGAGCTGTTCCCCGGCTGTGTCCGCTCGGGTACGCTCGATCGCGCCTGTCTCGCGCAAATCGTGCTCGACGACCGTTCGAAGCTCGCGGCGCTCGAGGCGCTGGTCCATCCTGCAGTCCGCGAATGGCGGCAGGCGTTCGTCGACGAGCATTCCGATGCGCCTGCGCTATTGTTCGAGATCCCGCTGCTGTTGGAGACCGGCGGCGAAAAGGAATTCGACAAGGTCGTCGTGGTGTCGGCGCCGGCGGACGTCCAGCGCGCCCGGGTCCTGAAGCGACAGGGAATGACGCTCGCCAGGCTCGAATCGATCCTCGCCCGGCAGCTGCCCGACGAGGAAAAGCGGCGCCGCGCCGACTTCGTGATCGACACCGGGGGCGACCTATCCACAACTGAGGCCGAGGTACGCGACGTTCTCGCTTGCCTCGGAATCGCTGCCCGGTAGATTCGCTCCCATGCGGGAAATCGTCTTCGATACGGAAACGACCGGGCTCAGTCCGGCGGGCGGCGACCGGATCGTCGAGATCGGCTGCGTCGAAATCTACAACCGGGTCGAGACCGGGCGGCATTTCCACGCTTATTTCAATCCCGAGCGGGAAATGCCGAGCGAGGCCGAAGCGGTTCATGGCCTGACGACCATCTTCCTTTCGGACAAGCCGCGCTTTTCCGAGAAAGCGGAGGAGCTGCTCGAGTTCATCGAGGATTCGCCGCTGGTCGCGCACAACGCCTCGTTCGACTTCGGCTTCCTCAACTTCGAGCTCGAGCATTGCGGCAGACCCTCAGTCTCGATGAGCCGGATGGTGGACACGCTGACGCTCGCCCGATCGAAGCACCCGGGCGCGAAGCACAGTCTCGACGCCTTGTGCATGCGCTTCGGGATCGACCGCAGCCAGCGGATCAAGCATGGCGCGCTGCTCGATGCGCAGCTGCTCGCACAGGTCTACGTGGAGCTGACCGGCGGACGGCAGATCGGGCTTGGCCTGGTCGCCGAGACGGTCACCGTCGAAATCCGCGAATCGGCAGGACCAGTGACCGTGCGGGAACCCCGGCCGGCGCGGCCGCATGCGCCCAATGACGAGGAACTGGAGCGCCACCGCGCGTTTATTGCCCAACTCGTCAACCCGCTTTGGGCACGCTTTTCGAGCGCCGGTTGACGGCGGCTTTTGGCGGGTCCTAAGCGGCCGCCGGTCGAGAAGGAGCAGGTCAAGTGGACGTTCGGGTTGCAGACCATCAGGTCGACACCAGCGAATCGGTTCGTGAGCATGCGCAGCAGCGCATGGAGGAGATTACCCAGAAATATTTCTCGCGCTCGGTCGGCGCGAACGTCACCTTCGGCCGCTCGGCGGACACCGGCTACACCTGCGACATCGTCGCTCCGGTTCTGCAGGGGGTCGTACTCAAGGCCTCGCACAGTGCCCGCGATCCATTGATGGCGTTCAATGGCGCGGCCGACCGGATCGAGAAGCAGCTTCGCCGCTACATGCGCCGCCTGAAGGACCACAAGGTCGACGACGCGGCCGAAGCGTTCGTCGAGAGCGCGGGCTACACGATCTTCTCGCCGTCGCAGGCGAACGCCGACGAAGAGGCAGGATCGCCGACGATTGTCGCCGAGACGCGCGTCGACATTCCCGAGTCCAGCGTCTCCGACGCCGTCATGCTGATGGACCTTCGCAACACCACCGCGCTGATGTTCAAGAACAGCGGCACCGGCGAATTGAACATGATCTATCGCCGGGAAGACGGAAACATCGGCTGGGTCGAGCCGCGCGCGGCCTGATCCCATCTTCCTTTCGCGCGGCACTAATGCGACAGCCGCGCGCGTAACGAGTTCGACCATGCAGCTTTCCGATTTCCTCGACTTCGACGCGATCAAGACCGCGCTTCCGGGCGGCAACAAGAAGGCGCTGCTGCAGCAGCTCGCCAATCTTGCCGCGCAGCGGCTCGATCTCGATTCGGCCGCGATCCTCGCCAGCGTCACGGAGCGCGAGCAGCTCGGCTCGACCGGGTTCGGGCAGGGCGTCGCCATTCCCCACGGCAAGGTCGATGGGCTGAAGCAAATCTACTGCCTGTTCGCGCGCCTTGCCGAGCCGCTCGACTACAAGGCGATCGATGGACGACCGGTCGATCTCGTCTTCCTGCTGCTTTCGCCGCCCGATGCAGGCGCCGAGCATTTGAAGGCGCTTGCCGCGATCAGCCGCGTCACACGGACCGGCGCGACGCTCGAGAAGATGCGCGGGGCGCGCACCCGCGACGCGCTTGCCGCCGTGCTGATGGGCGCCGACGAGCGCGACGCCGCCTGAGCGAGCGCCTCCCCGCTCATGTCGAGGTCGCGGGCATCCTGCGCCGCGCTTCAGCAGCGGGCGACTTCGCCACTGTGGTCCGGAAGGGCGACCCCGAGCGGGGTTCGTTGCTTCTTCTGATCGCCAGCCGCGGCCGCCACGCGGCGTGCCTCGAGCGCATTCTCAACCTCGACGGAAGCTACGCCTGGCAGCGCTCCGGACCCGGCGAATCGGCGAGTTCCACCGAGGTCGCGGAGTTCGTCGCTCGCAGAGCACGCTTCGACGAGGACCTGTGGGCGATCGAACTGGATATCGCAGAGCCGGAACGATTCATCGCTGAAACGACCGCTTCGGGTTGACCCTGCTGCCGCTGCGGGCGAAACCTGCGGACAACAACAAGAGCGGGGGGCATTTCACCGTTAGCAAATAGCGGGAATGCCACGCGAGACGGGGAATCACGACAGGCGCAGCGGCAAGTATTCGCAAGTAGAACGCGCCTGCTTTCGTTGATTCACCGCACGTTTACGGCAAGACTCTTGGCTTCTTTTCGCTCGGCGTTGCTGATCTGTGCTGCGCTTACCGGATGGACGATTGCGCCGGCTGAAGCCGGACCTACAGGCGGCGACACGCTGGTCAAGGTCGCGAACGCGACCCTGAACAAGGTTCCGATCCCAGAATTGATCGATCCGAACGGTCAGCCGCAGCTGACGGAGCCCCAAGCGAACACGCCCGATATGCAGGGCGACGACCAGAACACCGATGACCAGACCGCCCAGCCGGCGATCGACAAATCCGAAGATCTCCCCGCGATGGTCGCCAACCTCCGCAGCCCGGATGCGGGCAGCCACGAGCTCGAGTGCCTGGCAACCGGCGTCTATTTCGAAAGCAAGAGCGAGCCGCTTGCAGGCCAGCTTGCAGTCGGCCAGGTGATCGCCAACCGCGCTGCGAGCGGCGGGCGCTTCCCGTCGACCTATTGCGGCGTTCTGTTCCAGCGCGGTCAGTTCTCCTTCGTTCACGGCCATTCGCTCCCGCACGTGGCGCATTCGAGCCGGCAGTGGCAGACCGCGGTGGCGATTGCGAAGATCGTTGACGAGAATCTCAAGAATTCAGTCGTCGGCGACGCGCTGTTCTTCCATGCGCGCTACGTCTCGCCGGGCTGGCACCTGAAGCGGGTGGCGTCGATCGGCAACCACGTTTTCTTCCGCTAGAGTTCAACGGTAGCGGGCGGGCGGCGGGCGAGCTCAGTCTCGCCCGCCTTTTCTTTTGTTGCCGCTATGTTCTATCGACGCAGCATGGCAAGCCAGATCGAGTCCCTCTGCTTCACCGACGAGCCGCCGATCGCCGCCGAGGTCGCGCGGGGCGTCACCCGGCTGTTCTGCCGCCAGGACCTGTTCGCGATCTGCGAGATGCCGCTGCCCAACGGCCGCCGCGCCGACCTGATGGCGATCGATCCGAAGGGTGGCCTGACCATCGTCGAGATCAAGGTTGCGAAGTCGGACCTCGTCGGCGACGGCAAGTGGACCGATTATCTCGAATGTTGCGACCGCTTCTTCTGGGCGGTGCCGCCGCACCTCGCGCACATCCTCGACGAGGAGCGCTATCTGCCGGGTGACGCGGGGCTGATCGTCGCCGACCGCTACGATGCCGCAATCGTGAGGCATGCAACCGAGCGGCCGCTCGCGCCTGCGCGGCGAAAGGCCGAGCTATTGCGATTCGCGCGCCGTGCCGCGCGGCGCCTGTCGGCGCAGATCGATCCCTCCCTTGGCGAGGCTAGTTAGACGCGGTCGCGCCGGCTTTCGGCTTCTTGTCGTTGATCAGCTTCTGGATGTCGCGCGCACGCGGATCGCGATTGGCATAATCGCGCGCCGAATAGCCTGCGACTGCGTCCGTGTGGTCGGGGTCGGCGCCATGGTCGAGCAAGGTCTTCACGAGCCGCGGATCGCGCTGCTGGACAGCGATGATCAGCGCCGTCTCGCCCGATTTGTTGGTGCCATCCACCTTGGCGCCGAGGCCGATCAGCCATCCCGCCGCTTCGTCGAATCCGACCTTCGCCGCTGCGATCAGCGGCGTGTCGCCATGCGCCCCCTCGACGTTCGGATCGGCGCCCTTGTTGAGCAGGAACCCGGTCCAGTCGCGGTCGTCGGCCCGGATCGCGATGAGGAGGCCGGTGTCGCCGTCGCCGTCCCTCGTGTCGATGATCGTCGGATGGTTGGCCAGCAGCTCGGTCGCCTTGTCTCCGTCGCGCTTCTGCACCGCCTGGATGAACTGGAACCCATCGGGCTCGGTTTGCGCGAGCAGCGGCGTCGAAATCATTGCAATTGAGCATGCTGCGACAAGGATCTTCAACGACTTCATGGACTTAGCCCCAAGAGATGCAGTCTTGATTGGGAAGTGTTAGCAGAGCAAGGCTCGACTTGTCATGAACAGCGCCGAGCGATTCTGGGAAAAGCCGCTGCAAGAGCTCGACCGCGGCGAGTGGGAAGCGCTGTGCGACGGCTGCGGGCGATGCTGCGTGCACAAGCTCGAGGATGAGGAAACGGGCATGCTCTATGCGACGAATGTCGCATGCAAGTTGCTCGACCGGCGCAACGGCCGCTGCCTCGACTACAAGAACCGGATGAAGCGCGTGTCCGATTGCGTGAAGCTCGATCGGAACAACCTCGGTGCGCTCGACTGGCTGCCGGAGACCTGCGCCTACCGCCTCCGCGCCGCGAACGAGCCGCTTCCCCACTGGCATTATCTGATCTCCGGAACCCGCGAGAGCGTGCACGAGGCGGGCCAGTCGACCCGCGGCTGGACTGTCAGCGAGGAGGACGCAGGCGAACTCGAATATCATGTGGTCGAACGCCCGCTCTGAAGCTGCGCTAGAGGCTGCGCTGCCGCTGCCGATCGAAATCCGCCGGCTGCGTAGCGCCCGCCGGCTGCGGCTCCGGTTCGACGAAGCAGCCGGAATGCTCAAGCTCACCTGCCCTTCGCGCACCAGCCGGCGGGCGGCGCTCGCCTGGGCGCTCGATCAGCGCGATTGGATCGATGCGCAGCTCGCGCGCGCTGCACCGCCCGAGCCGTTCGTGCTCGGTGCAACGATTCTCATCGAAGGGCGGGACGTGCGAATCGCGTGGGACGAAGCATGGCCGCGGACGCCCGCGCTTGCCGCGGGCGAGCTGCGCTGCGGCGGACCGCAAGCCGCCGTGTCGCGCAGGGTCGAAGCCTTCCTGAAGAGCCGCGCGCGCGATGCGATGTCGCAGGACATCGCGGAGTTCGCGGCGGTTGCCGGTGCGACTCCGCGCTCGGTGTCGATCGGCGATGCCGCGACTCGGTGGGGAAGCTGTTCGTCGGACGGCCGAATTCGAATGAGCTGGCGGCTGATCCTCGCGCCGCCCGAAGTGCGCCGCTACGTCGCCGCGCATGAGGTCGCGCACCTCGTGCACCTCAATCATGGCGCGGAATTCAAGGCGCTCGAAGCGCGGCTGTTCGGTCCCGGAATTTCGCAGGCGAAAGCGGCGCTACGCCGTATAGGGCCGCGGCTGAGGCGGATCGGCCGGGGGCACTGAACGCGGCTGCGGCTGCGGCTGAGGCGGCGGCTGCATCGGATAAGGCGGCTGCCGCCGCTGCGGCTGCGGCGGATAGGCTTGCTCGGGCCTGCCCTGCGGCTGCTGCGGCGGGAACGCCTGGTCGAGCTCCTGCTGGCTCGGGCCGGTGCCGTCCGGCTGGATCATCGGCTGCTGCTGCGGCGGATAACCCTGATCCGGCTGCTGCTGCGGGGCGATCGGCATCCCGTTCTCGTCGACCATCATCTGGCCCACGTCATTCGCATCGACCGGCTGGTCACCGTACATCTCCTCTTCGGGAGTCAGCTGCCAGTCGGGCATCGGAACCTGGGTCTGGAACTGCTCGACCGGCCGGTTGGCGACCGCGACGGTCATGAAATCGTGGAACGCGCGCGCCGGCGCGGTTCCGCCCTGGAGGCCGGGCACGGGCTTGGCATCGTCGCGGCCCATCCACACGCCGGTGGTGAGGCCGCTCGAAAAGCCGATGAACCAGCCGTCCTTGTTCGCCGTGGTGGTCCCGGTCTTGCCTGCGACGGGTCGGCCGATCTGCGCCGCACGACCGGTGCCCGACATGACTGCCGACTGGAGCAAATCGGTCATTTCGGCGGCCACCCACGGTGCGACCAGCACCCGGCCCTCGTTCGAATCGTGCTGGTAGAGGAGGCGCCCGTCGGCGGTGACCACGCGGCGGATTCCGTAAGGCTGCACGGCAACCCCGTTGTTGGCGACCGAGGCGAACGCCTGGGTCATCTCGATCAGCCGGACGTCGCTCGAACCGAGCACCATCGACGGGTAGGTCGAGATCGGCGTGGTGATCCCGAAGCGCCGCGCCATGTCCGCGATGGTCGAAAATCCGACCTGGGCCCCGATTTTGGCGCTCACCGTGTTGATCGAGCGCGAGAATGCCTCGCGCAGCGTGACCGGCCCGAGATTCTCGCGCTCCGCGTTGCGCGGGCTCCATCCGTCGATCGTCACCGGCTCGTCGACAATCGTGTCGGTCGGCTTCATCCCCGATTCGAGCGCGGACAAATAGACGAACAGCTTGAATGACGACCCCGGCTGCCGCTCGGCCTGTGTCGCGCGGTTGTAGATCGACGACACATAATCCTTGCCGCCGACCATCGCGCGGACCGCCCCGTCCCGGTCGAGCGAAACGAGGGCGCCCTGCGCGCCGTCGGGAGCGTTGGCCCGGACTGCCTTGTCGGCGGCGAGCTGCATCCCGGGATCGAGCGTCGTCCAGACGTCGATCGGATCGGTCGTCTGGTCGATCAGCGTGTCGAGCTGCGGCAGAGCCCAGTCGGTGAAATAGCGTACGCTGTTGTTGCTGGTCGTCTGCTGGATGCGCACCTGCGCGGGATTCACGGCAGCGGCCTGCGCCGCCGTGATGAAGCCGTTCTTGACCATCGTATCGATGACCACGCCCGAACGATCGCGCGCAGCTTCGACGTCGGCGGTTGGCGCGTAGTTCGACGGCGCCTTGACCAGGCCGGCAAGAATCGCCGCCTCGCCGAGACTGAGATGATCGGCGCCGTGGCCGAAGAATTTCCGCGAGGCCGCGTCGATTCCGTACGCCCCGCCGCCGAAATATTCGCGGTTGAGGTAAAGCTCGAGGATCTGGTCCTTGGTGAACTTGCGCTCGAGCGCCATCGCCAGGATCGCCTCCTTCACCTTGCGGATGTAGTCGCGCTTGTTCGTGAGGAAGATGTTGCGCGCGAGCTGCTGGGTGATGGTCGACGTCGCGCGTACGCGGTGGCCTTCGAGAACCGCCGAGCCGACCGCACGGATCAGTCCGATCGGGTCGACGCCGATATGGTAGCGGAAGCGCCGGTCTTCGGTGGAGATCAGCGCGGCGCGCATCTCCGGCGGGATTTCATCGTAGGTCAGCCACTTGCCGAAGCTCGGCCCCATCGACACCAGCACCTGGCCGTTGGCCGCGCGCACGCGGATCATCTGCCCCAAGTCGTTGCGTTTGGTGAGATCGCCGTAGCTCGGGAGATAGGCGGTCGCGACGGCGACAGCGACGACCAAAGCGAGAATGCCGAGCACCGCCGCATAGGCGATGCCCTTCAGGACAGCGATCAAGGCCGAGCCCTTTCGGGAGCCGGGTTCGGAGCGCTTGCGGGCCATTCAGGACGGGGGGATAGAAAGCTGCGGTGCGCGCGACAATAGGGGTGCAGTTTGGGCGCTCCTTGCAAGACCAGGCGGCGGCCTGCCGCCAGGTCCGGCAGTTGCGGAACTGAAAGTTAGCCGCGGATTAACCCTGTTTTAGGCCGTGGTAGGCTAGGCCGCCAATCATGGGCGGCTTCACCTCTCGTGCCCTGCTGCTCGCGGCGCTGACCGCGGCCGCTGCCGGCCTGTCGCCGGCACGCGGGCAATGCCGCTTGTGCTCCACGCCGAGCACCGCGCTGACGCAGGGGCCTGAAGATGACGGAATCGCGCTCGAGATCCAGACGAGCCTCGATTTCGGCCGGCTGATCCTCGGCGGCCCTGGTCAGGGCGCCGCAGTCGTGCGTCCGGACGGCTCCAGCGCTGCCCAGGGCGCGCTCACCAATGTCAGTGCACGTGCGATGGTCGGCAGCGCCGTCATTCACGGCGGCGCCGGCCGCGCGGTGCGAATCGAGCTGCCGCACCGGATCGACCTCTATTCTGTCAGTGGCGGACATATCACCGTCGATGACGTGGTCAGCGACCTTCCCTCGATGCCGCGCCTCGATTCGGCCGGGAACCTCACCTTCCGATTCGGCGGGCGAGTGACGGTGACCGGCGATTCGGAAGGAGACTATCGCGGCGAGATGCCGATCACGGTCGAATATCAGTGAGCTTCGACCTTCTTGCCGGTGTCCGAGAGAAACATGTCCAATGCGGAGGAAAGCCTAATTGGGCATTAACCAATCCCTTGAGGGAAGCCGTAAGCGGGCAAGGTTAATTGCAACGCCACGGATGACCGGACTGTGCCGGGGCAGCCGGATTTTGAACCAGTGGGGAAATTTCGCAATGAACAAGCTACTGATCTCCGCCGGTGCGCTCGCCGCGCTGGCCCTCACCACCCCGGCCTTTGCCGCGACGCCGGCGAACCAGGCGACAGCCAATGCCACGGTGAACATCGTGTCGCCGCTGACGCTGACCAAGAACACCGACCTGGACTTCGGCACGGTTGTCGGACCCTTCACCGGCAGCACGGTGGAGATGAGCATGGCGGGCGTCCGCAACTGCGGCGCTTTGACCTGCGCGGGCACCCCGACAGCGGCGTCGTTCACGGTAACTGGCTCCGACAATCAGACTGTCACGCTGACGATTCCGGCCGCGGTGACCCTCAACGGCTCGGTCAGCGGTACGCTGAGCCTCGACCTGACCACCGACAAGCCGGGGAATCAGACGCTGAGTTCGACGGGCAGCGCCACGTTCGGCCTTGGCGGCACGTTGACGATCCCGACGGGAACCGTCGACGGCGTCTATTCGAACACGTTCGACGTCACTGCCAACTACCAGTAAGCGAAGCGAGCTCGCGGCGCTGCCGCGCTTGCGTGGACAGGGGTCGCCGGTCGCCGGCGGCCCCTTTTCTTTGCCTTGACGAGGATGGTTGAGGGAAAATCAACCATTCCGGAGGAAAAGCGACGCGCTTGCGACAGCCGAAAAGCGCGGAATGACCATCCTTTTGCGACCATTGATGCTCTGCCTTGCCGGCTGCGCGGCGGCGTTCGGCTCGCCCGCCGGTGCGGTGACGCAAAATGCGTCGGTCAATGCGAGCGTGGTCAAGCCGCTGACCCTGACGGCGCTGCAGGACCTCAACTTGGGAACGATCAGCCTGGGGCCGGGCAGCTGGTCGGGGGCGACCATCGGCATTTCCAGCACAGGCACATTCACCTGCAATGCCAATGTGGTGTGCTCGGGCGCGCCGCAGGTGGCGCAGTTCAAGGTCACCGGATCGAACAAGATGATTGTGCGGATCACCGCGCCCAATCCGACCCTCGTCGATCAGTCGGACCCGACCAAGACGCTGACTCTGACGGTCGATAGCCCGGGCCAGGTCGCACTGACGTCCTCGGGGGAGCCGGGAACCGTGTTCAACCTCGGCGGCTCGGTCACGCTGAGCTCGTCGACTGCTGCCGGTACCTACACGGGAACGCTCGAGGTCACCGTCGATTACCAGTAATCGGCGCGGGAACGGCTATGGTTGACCGAAAATAAACCATTCCGGAGCAAACACGGAGGCGATCGCTCCAACGGAGCAAAGTGGGGATCGCCGAATGTTTGCTTTCACGAAAAGGATCGCGCCGTCCGTGCTCGCGGCGGCCATTGCCGCTTCTGCGGCGAGCCCGGCAAGCGCCGGGATCGGCGACTTGCTGGTCGCTCCGACGCGCATCGTCCTCGATGGCCGGAAGGGCACCGAGATCATCCTCAACAATATCGGCGATGAGCCTGCGACCTACCGCATCTCGGTCGAGTTCAGGCGGATGACGGGCGACGGCAATCTCGTCGAGGTGGCCCAGCCGACGCCGCAGGAGCAGCAGGCGGCCGACATGATCGTCTATGCGCCGCGCCGCGTGACTCTCGCGCCCCACGAGCCGCAGTCGATCCGGATCGCGGCGCGTCCGCCGGAGGGGCTCCCCGACGGCGAATATCGGGTCCACCTGCTGTTCCGCGCCGTGCCGCCGCCGACGCCGGTCACCGCGGCCGCCGCGGGAGATACGAAGGGGCTGCGGCTCCAGCTGACTCCGATCTACGGTGTCACCATCCCCGTCATCGTCCGCCTCGGGAATCTCGAGGCGACTGCGGGGATTTCGAACGTCAAGCTCGAGAAACAGGACGGAAAATCGGCAATCGGCCTCGACCTCAGCCGCGCCGGCAGCCGCTCGACCTTCGGCGAGGTGCTGGTGCTGAAACCCGGCATCAAGGACCCGATCGCAATCCAGAAGGCGGTGGCCATCTATACCGAGCTCGGGACGCGCCACGTGACGATTCCCGTCGACCAGAGCTACACCGGCGATCTCACCGGCCCCGTGACGGTCGAATATGTCGAGACCTATCTCGACGGGAACCACGAGATCGCGGAAACGCAGGCGGTCCTCCGCTAGGGCACGGGACAGGCGCGAAAGGCTCTCCCCGTGCTCGGCGGCCGCAACCGGCTGCGTCAGGCGGCACTGCTGCTAGCGCTCTGCGCTAGCGGCGTCGCTGCGTCTGCGTCGGAAGCGCCGGCGCCGCAGAAGGCGGCCGCATGGACCGCCGATGCCGACGACCAATTCCTTCTGGACGTTCACATCCGCCAGCTTCGGCTGGGCGACGGCGTGCGCGCGTACAACACGCCCGAGGGGACCTGTGTCGTCTTAGGCGACTTTCTGACCACGCTCGACGTGCCGATGCACATCGACCTGTCCGCGCGCAAGGCGAGCGGCTGGGCGTTCAAGGAAGCGAACAAGATCACCATCGATTATGGCGGCGCCAGCGCGAGCTACGGCACAAAGAAGGAGACGATCGCGCCCGGAACCATCCGCGAAACGCCGGAGGGCTGGTGCGTCCAGACCAGCGCCTTGTCGCGCTGGTTCGGGATCGGCGTGAAGCCGGTGACCGCGGGGTCGGTGCTCGTGCTTCAGTCCGACGAGAAGCTCCCCGTCGAGCTGCGCATGGAGCGCGAAGCCCGCGCGGCCCGGATCAAGCCGGCGAAGTTCGACCTTTCGACGCTGCCGCAGGTGCGGATCCCCTATCGCATGTGGCGGGCGCCCGCGCTCGACTTCGTAGTCAGCGCCGGTGTCACCTATCGGCCGGAAGAGGGCGCTCAAGTCGATCGCCAGGCGTCCGTCTATGCCGCCGGCGAAATCGCGCATCTGTCCTACGATGCTCAGGTCACCACCGACGAGAGAGGCGTGCCCGGCAACGTCAGGATTCGCGCCTATCGTTCCGATCCCGACGGTCACCTGCTCGGCCCGCTGAACGCAACCCACTTCGGCTTAGGCGATGTCGAGGGATTTGACAGCAAGCTGACCGGCACTGCGACGTTCGGGCGCGGCGCGGTGGTCACCAACCGCCCACTGGTGGCGCAGACCGCGTTCGACCAGACCCACTTCGAAGGTGACCTGCCGGCCGGATGGGAGGCCGAGCTCTATCGCAACGGCGAATTGCTGGCCTTCGCCAGGCCGACTTCCGACCAGCGCTATGTGTTTGACAACGTGCAGCTTCTCTACGGCGATAACCAGATCCGGATCGTCCTCTACGGCCCGCAAGGCCAAGTCCGGGAGCGCGACGAGACGGTCAACGTCGGTCAGGACAACGCGCCGCCCGGGAAGACGTGGTATTGGGTCGGCGCCAATCAGCCCAATCGCGACATTTTCACGCTGAACAAACCTCCGGACGGCCAGGGGGTGCCGCAGGCCCAGGCGACGGTCGCGCTCGAGCACGGGATCGACGAACGCACGTCGGTCGCCGCGCTCGCGCGCGAAATGCTGATCGACGACCAGCACGTCACCTTCGTCGAAGGGACGGTCAGGCGATCGGTCGGAATGGCGCTGCTGGAGGTCGGCGCCGCGCGCGAATCGAACGGCGGCACCGCCGCGCGTGCAGCGATCTTGGGCAAGATCGGCCCTGTGAACGTCAACGGGCAGGCACTTATTGCAAATGATTTTCATTTGAACGGAGGCGAGCTCAAAAGCCTCCGCGACTATTCGCTCGCGCTCGACGCGCCGGTGAGGGTCGGAAGGACGGTGCTGCCCGCGCATGCCGAAGCGCATCTCACCGACTGGACCAATGGAACGCGGCAACTCGACGCCGCTGCCCGGCTGTCCGCCAATCTGGAACGCTTCAACCTCGCGACCGAAATCCACTACCAGAAGCAATATGTCGCTTCAGGCGCCGATCCGCCGCCGCTGACGACGATCGGGTTCATCGGCAGCGGCCATATTGGCGACGTTCGCCTGCGCGGGACGACCGAATTCGACATCTCTCCGGCCGGGCGGCTCCGAACCGCCGAGCTCGAGGCCTATTGGTCCTCGGGCGAGAACGTCGATTGGGACGGAGACCTGATCTATGACGGCACCTCGCACGTCGGCCGGGCGAGGGTTTCGTATATCCGGCGTTTTCGCACGATCGCCGTTGCGCTGACCGGCGAGGCAGCGAGCGACGGCTCTGTCGCGTTCGGCCTCAACCTCAACTTCTCGCTCGATCCGCGCAACGGTTTCGCCATGTCGCGCCAGACGCTGGCGCAGTCAGGCGAAGTGCACGCGCTCGTTTATCGCGACCTCAACGACAATGGCGTGCGCGATTCGGGCGAGCCGCTCGAAAAGGGCGCGATGATCACGACCGGCGCTCAGCAAGCGGAAAAGGCCACCGATTCGAAGGGTTCGGTGGTGGTCGGAGGACTCGTGCCGTTCGAGCCGATTGCCGTCGGCCTCGACGTGACAAGCCTCGCCGATCCCATGCTCGTGCCGAAGAAGGCGCTCCAGGTCGTCGTTCCGCGGCCCGGCGTTCCCGCGGACGTCGAGATCGGCCTCGTCGGCGGCGGCGATGTCGAAGGCGCGCTCGTCAAAAGCGGCGGGATGGGGTTCGAAGGCGTCGACATCGAGCTGGTCGACGCGAGCGGGAAGGCCGTCGACAAGACGCGGACCGATTACGACGGTTTCTTCCTGTTCGAGCGGGTCGCCTATGGCTCCTACACCATCCGCATCGCGAAGGATTCGGCGGCCGCCGCGAAGATCGGCGCGGACCTGAACAAGCATTTCACGGTCACCCCGGACAAGTCGGTCATCCGCCTGGGCACAATCCAGCCTGTTCCACAGGCGCACATCGCAGAGGCAGCATTGCCGTCGCCCGCGAGATCGTCACTGCGCTGAGCTGAAGGGGGCGCGTCCGGCGGATCGGCCCGATTTTCGATGGTGCGGTCGAGAAGACTCGAACTTCCACGGCCTTTCGGCCACAGCGACCTCAACGCTGCGCGTCTACCAGTTCCGCCACGACCGCACGTCATGAAATGGGCCGGCAGGGAGGCCGGCACTGGCAAGGCGCGGCCCCTAGCAAAGCGCCTTGGCGCGCGCAATGGCGCTGCCGGTTCGCCGGAATTGCTCCACAATGGGGCAATCCTTACCAGCGCGTTTACCTTTGTGAACGCAATACGTTATTCGAAACGCCATGTTCTTGCTTGCCGCCGCAGCCGCCGCAGCGGGGATTCCCCCGAAGCAGGCACCGTCCGGCCCGGTCGTCGAGGCCGTGGCGACGGTACGCATTGTCTCGGGCGTCCGGATCAAGTTCGACTCGCCGAGCAACGCCGGGGCGCCGCCGGCGCACGACGCAAAGGTCACGACCGACGGGACGACCCACCAGGCGCGACTGATCGAGTTCGAGTAGGATCAGCTCTCGTCGGCGCCGAGCGTGATCGTCAGCTCGTCGCCGCCGGGGGGAACGTTGACCTCAGCACTGTTGAAGCTGGCGCTCGCGCCCGGTGCGAGCGAGCGCGCAGGCGGAGCGATCGTCCAGCTATAGACGATCTTCCCCATGCGGGTCTTGAGCTGCGCGCGAAGCGGCGGGACATCCTGTTCCTTGCCGGTCGGATTGATGACTCGGCCGGTCACCGTCAGCAGCTCGTTGCCGCTCTCCAGCCGCTGCCGGTCCATGTGGGTCGTGACCAGCGCGAGCGGACTGGTGCCGACTTCGGCAAGGCCGAGCCGCGCCCTCAGCTCGGGCGGCGCCAGAAACCACAAGGCAGCAGCGATTGCGATCACGACGACGATCACCAGGAGGATGGCCAGGACCGGGCTGCGGCGGCGCGGTTCGACCTCGTCCGGCGCTGGATAAGGCGTGAACTCGTCCGCCTGCGCCTCGGCTTGCGGCGGTTCGTGCCAGTCCTCGTGCCGGTCGGCCGGCGTGGCCTCGGGCTGCGAATCCGCCTCAAAGCGATCAGGTTGTGCAATTTCCTGTTCGGACGGCTCTCCACCGAACTGCTCCCCCGCCGTCCCTACTTCGCCTTCGAGCCGCGCCTCTTCGTAAGCACGCTCTTCCGCTTCCGGGCCGCTGCGGGGCTCGATCAGGGTCGCTTCGGCGACGCTCTCGTCTTCATCTTCTGCGGCAGCCTCCGGCGGGTCGGAAGCAGCGTCCTGAGCCGCGGCTTCCCGGGCCGGGTCGCGATCACTCTCGGACGCGACCTCCTCGTCGGGATCCTGGTGCCAGCTGTGCTTGCACGAGGCGCAGCGCACCTGGCGGCCCTCGGGGGGGATAGCGCCGTCCTTCACTACATATTGCGTTCCGCAGCTCGGGCAGGTGAGGATCATCGCTTCAAAAAGCCCTCTTCCGGGACGGTGCGCGCAAGCTAAACAGTAATGCTTTGGGCTTGGCAAGGCGCGGGGTCTTGCCGTCACCGCCGCGAGGGGAAGCGAGCTGCCAGCAATCGCCGAATTCGACAGCGTCGGCCTGCGCTACGGCACAGGCGCCGAAGTGCTGCGCGACCTCGATTTCCGCCTCGCCGAGGGAGGCTTCTTCTTCCTCACCGGTCCGTCCGGCGCCGGCAAGACGTCGCTGCTCAAGCTCCTCTATCTCGCGCAGCGGCCGACGCGCGGCCGCGTACGGCTGTTCGGCGAGGAGCTGAGCGAAGCGCCGCGCGAGTCCCTCCCGCCGTTCCGGCGGCGCATCGGCGTCGTGTTCCAGGACTTCCGCCTCATCCGCCACCTCTCGGCATTCGACAATGTTGCGCTCCCGCTGCGCGTTGCGGGCGCATCCGAGGAAGAGGTCGAAGGGCCGGTGCGCGAGATGCTCGCCTGGGTGGGACTGGCCGACCGCGCGAGCGCGCGACCGCCGACGCTCTCTGGCGGCGAACAGCAGCGGGTCGCGATCGCCCGCGCCGTCATCAACCGGCCGCAGCTGCTCGTCGCCGACGAACCCACCGGCAACGTCGATGCCGAAATGGCCCAGCGCCTCTTGCACCTGTTCACTGCGCTCAACCGGCTCGGCACCACGGTGGTCGTCGCGACTCACGACGTCGGCCTGATCAGTGCGACGGCAGGTGCGCAGATGATCCGGCTCGAGAACGGCGCAGTAGTCGATCCGACGGGGCTGCTCCGCAACCCGCCGCCGGAGCGCTTATGATGCTCGGCTGGCTGTTCGCATCGGCCGCCGACCGCAGGCTGCTCGGCACCAGCCGCTTCCGCGGGCTGACGCCGTGGGTGATCGCGATCATGAGCTTTTCGATCATGATCGTCGCCGCGACCGGGCTGGCGCTCGCCAACACGGCTGGAACGCTCGGCCACGCGATCCAGGCTCGGTATGCGCTCGAGGTGCCGAACGGCGGCGAAAACCTCGGCGCGCTGGTGCAGGCGCTTAAGGAGTCGCCGGGCGTCACGTCCGTCGAGCCCGTTCCGGAAAGCGAGATGCGCCGCACGCTCGAGCGCTGGCTCGGACCCGCCGCGCAGAGCGCTGACCTCCCGGTCCCCGCGCTCGTGAACTTCGACCTGAGCCGGGGCAGCGATCTCGGAGCGGTCGAGAAGCGTGTCCAGTCGATTGCGCCGGCGGCGCAAATCAGCGCCCACGCCGACAGGCTCGCGCCGCTTCTCCGGTCGATGCGCGCGCTCCAGTGGCTCGCGTTCGGGCTCGTGCTGCTGCTCGGTGCCGCCGCCGCCTCGGCGGTCGTGCTCGCCGCGCGCGGAGCGCTCGACACGCACCGGTTCACGATCGAGGTGATGCACGGAATCGGCGCGACCGACCTCCAGCTGACGCACCTCTTCCAGCGCAAGATCGCGCTCGATTCGCTCGTCGGCAGCATTGCCGGCGCCATCGCCGGCGCTCTGGTTCTCATCCTGCTCGCGAGCGGCGCATCATTCGCCGGCGAGCTCATTGGCGGGATGAGCCTGCCAGCGTGGGACTTGCTCGTCCTCATCCTGCTGCCGTTCGCCTTGACTGCGCTCGCGACCTGGGTTGCCCGGCGGGCAGTCCTCACGGCACTGCGCGAGACTCTATGATCTCGCGCATCGCCTCGCTCCTGCTGCTGCTGTACGCGATCGGCTTCGTCCTGTTCGCCTTCACGCTCGGCAAGCCCGCGCCAGCCAATGCGCAGCCGACTGACGCCGCGGTGGTGCTGACCGGCGGGAGCGGGCGCATCGAGCATGCGATCGACGTGCTCCGCGCGCACAAGGCGCAGCGGCTGCTGGTCGCGGGGGCCGATCCGTCCGTCACCAAGCGCGACCTCGCCGTCCGCATTCCGGGCAGCGCCGCTCTCCTCAAATGCTGCGTCGATCTCGGCAGCGAATCGGTCGACACCCGCTCGAACGCCGAAGAAGCGGGCCGCTGGCTGGCGAAGCACAATTTCCACTCGCTGCGGCTGATCACCAGCGACTGGCACATGCGCCGCGCCCGCTACGAGTTCCGCAAGGTGCTCAAGGACCGCTATGTCGTCGTGCCCGACGCGGTGCACACCGAGCCGAGCTTCCTGACCTTGTTCGGCGAGTACAACAAGTACGTGCTCCGGCGAATCGCCGTCTGGGCCGACATCTGATGGCCCTGCTCCGATCGCTGCTCTACGCCGCGATCTTCTATCCGCTGACCGTGCTCTGGGTGGTCGTCGGGGCACCGCTGGCGCTGCTCGGAAGGAGGCCCACGCTCGCGGTGGTGCTGGGCTGGGCCGACATGCACCACTGGCTGGTGCGCCACGTGCTCGGCATCCGCGTGCGCGTCGAAGGGCAGGTGCCCGAGGGGCCGGTGCTGATCGCGGCCAAGCACGAATCGATGCTCGAAACGCTCGAGATGGTGCGCATCGGCAAGCGCCCGATCATCGTGATGAAGAAGGAGCTCCGCCGGATTCCGCTGTTCGGTTTCCTGACCGAGCGCTACGGAATTATCGCGGTCGAGCGCTCGGCCGGAGCAAAGGCGCTGCGCAGGCTGGTGGAAAGCGGCCGGCAGGCGACCGCGGCCGGCCGCTCGGTGATCATCTACCCGGAAGGCACACGCGTCCGGGTCGGCGAAGCGCCGCCGCTGAAATCGGGCTTTGCGGGGCTTTACCGTGCACTCGGGCTGCCGGTGGTTCCGGTCACGCTGGACACCGGGCGGCTGTGGGGCCGCGGGCTGGTGCATCGCAGCGGGACGGTGACGTTCAAGGTCGGCGAGACGATCCCCGCGGGCCTACCACGCAACGAGATCGACGCACGCGTCCACGCCGCCATCAACGCGCTCGACGGGCCGCCGCGGGACTAAAAGGGCCGCGGCTCAATCCTCGATGCTGCGCGGTTCATCGAGATGCCAGCGCGTCCCGTCGAATCGGTCCTCGCGCGGGCCGAACTGTACCAATGTCCCGTCCGGCGCGCCGAGCTCGGGCAGATCCAACCTCAGCAGCGCACGCACGCCGTCGACATCGACCGCATCGACATCCAGGATGCAGTAGGCAATCTCCGGCTCGTCCTCGGGATCGTCTTCGTCAGGCTCGTAGTAGAGCGTGCCCCCGCCGACGCTGCAGCCAAGCCCTGCGAGCCTCAGTTCGGCATCGACATGGACGCTGAACCGGTAATGGCGCTCGAACGGGTCGAGGTCGCCGGGGATGACCACCGTCATGTAGGTGCAGTCGTCCGGATCCTCCATTTTTGCCGCGAGGCCGTCGAGGAAGCGCTCGATCATCTCACGATCTTAGTCGCGCGCCGAGCTTTTCGGCCGCGGCGACGATCCGGCGTGAGATCTCGCCGATCTGCTCGTCGGTGAAGCTCTTCTCCGTCGGCTGGAGCGTGACTTCGAATGCGAGGCTCAGGCCTTCGGGCGCCTCGAACCGGTCGAACAGGCGGACTCCGGCGACCGCCGCCTTGTCGGCGCCGCGGATCGCGCGGAGCAGGGTGTCGGCGGTGAGTTCGGCGGGGACGATGAAGGCGAAGTCGCGGGTGACCGGCTGGAGCGCGGGCGGGGCGTAAGCGGTGCGGGCACGGCCGCTCGCCCGGCCGGCGGGGATTGCGTCGAGGTAGATTTCCGCCGCGACCGCGCCTGCGGGACAGTCGAGGCTCTTCTGCAGCGCCGGATGAAGCTCGCCGAACGCGGCGAGCACGGCCTTCGGGCCGAGGCGCAGGGTCGCCGAGCGGCCGGGGTGCCATGTCGGTCCGGCATCGGGGAAGACCTGGAGGTTGTCGACGGGCGCACCGGCCGCCTCGAGCAGAGCGGTGACTTCGGCTTTCGCATCGAACGCGTCGAACGGCTTCGCCTTGCCGCTCTGCCACGCGCGGGCACTGCGCTCGCCTGCGAGGACGAAAGCGAGCGTCGGGTGCTCGGCGTCTGCAAGATAGCGGCGGCCCAGCTCGAACAGCCGGACCGACGACGCTCCGCGGTCGAGGTTGCGGCGCGCCGCCGCGATCAGCCCCGGAAGGAGCGAGGGCCGCATCACCTTCATCTCTTCGCTGATCGGGTTGGCCATCACCCACTCGCCGCCGCCGAACGCCGCCGCCTCCGCTTCGGAAACGAAGCTCCACGTGATCGCTTCGTCGAGCCCGCGGGCCGCCGCGGTCCGGCGAACGCGCCGCTCGATCAGCTGCGAACGTGTGGCGGTAGGCTTGGCCACGCCCGTCGGCCGATCGAGCGGAGTCGAGGGCACATGGTCGTAGCCGGTGATCCGCGCGATTTCCTCGACCAGGTCGGCCGGCCCCTCGACGTCACGCCGCCAGCTCGGCACCGTCACGTCGTTCCCGTTCACCTCGAACCCGAGGCTTTCGAGGATCGCGCGCTGGCGCTCCTCGGGAACGTCGATTCCGCCGAGCGCCCGCGTGCGCCCGAAATCGAAGCGGATGACATGCCTGTCGAGAGGCGGGCGGCCGACGTGGACCGCGGCCGACGGCTCTCCGCCGCAAATGTCGAGGATCAGGCCGGTGAGGATTGCCAGTCCGTCGTCGAGAAACGCCGGGTCGACGCCCCGTTCGAACCGGCTGCGCGCGTCGCTGGTAAGGCCGAGCGCCTGCCCGGTGCGCGCGATCCGCTCGGGCGCGAAGTAGGCGACTTCGAGCATGACGTCGGTGGTCGCGTCGCTGACGCCCGAATCCTCGCCGCCCATGATCCCGCCGATATCGTGCACCTGGCGCTCGTCGGCGATCACCGTCATGAACGGCTCGAGCGCATATTCCTTCTCATTGAGCGCGAGCACCTTCTCGCCGGGCTTCGCGGCGCGCGCGGTAAGCCCACCGACGAGCTTTGCAATGTCATAGGCGTGGCTCGGCCGGCCGAGGTCGATCATCAAATAATTGGTGATGTCGACCAGGGCCGAAATCGGGCGCTGGCCCGCGGCCTTGAGCCGCCGCTGCATCCACTCGGGCGACGCGCCGTTCTTCAGCCCCTTGATCGCGCGGCCATAGAATGCGGGGCAGCCTTCGGGGTCTTGGATGGTCACCGGCACCGGGCAGGGGAAGGCGCCTTCGATCTGGGGCACGGCGAGCGGCTTCAGCGTTCCGATGCCGGCGGCGGCAAGATCGCGCGCGATTCCGCGCACGCCCATTGCGTCCTGGCGGTTGGGAGTGACGTTCACGTCGAACACCGGATCGTCGAGACCGGCATAGCTGGTGAAGGCGGTACCGACCGGCGCGTCGGCCGGCAGCTCGATGATTCCGCTATGGTCGTCGCCGAGCTCGAGCTCGCGCGACGAGCACATCATGCCGCGCGATTCGACCCCCCGGATCGCCGCGACCTTGAGCGCCATGCCGCTTCCGGGGATGGTGGCGCCCGGCGGGCCGAACACGCCGACCATGCCGGCACGCGCGTTGGGCGCTCCGCACACGACCTGAATCGGCTCGCCGGTTCCCGCATCCACGGTGAGGACCTGAAGCTTGTCGGCCTGCGGGTGCTTCTCGGCGGTCAGCACCCTCGCGACCTTGAACGGCGCCAGCGCCTCCGAAGGGTTGGAGACTTCCTCGACCTCCAGGCCGATGTTGGTCAGCGTGTTGCCGATCTCCCCGGCCGACGCGTCGGTGTCGAGGTGGTCCTTCAGCCACGAAAGGGTGAATTTCATCGTTCCCCCTCCCGCTTGCGGGAGGGGGTTAGGGGGTGGGTGTGATGTGCACACGCGTGATGTGCACACGCCCACCCCTTCGGCGCTGCGCGCCTCTTCCCCTCCCGCAAGCGGTAGGGGAGGATTTGGAGCGGGCTCATGCCCCCACTCCCCCGCTTAGCGTGGGAACGTCGAGCGCGCGGAAGCCGTAATGCTTGAGCCAGCGGATATCGCCGTCGAAGAAGGCGCGGAGGTCGTCCATCCCGTATTTGAGCATCGCCAGCCGGTCGACGCCGGTGCCGAACGCGAAGCCTTGCCATTCGTCGGGGTCGAGTCCGGCGTTGGCGATCACGCGCGGGTGGACCATCCCGGAGCCGAGCACCTCCATCCAGCCCTGCTGGCCCCCGACCACCCGCCGGCCCTTTTCGACCGACCAGCCGACGTCCACTTCCGCCGACGGCTCCGTGAATGGGAAATAGGAGGGACGCATGCGCAGCACGATGTCGTCCCGCTCGAAGAAGGCCTTGAGAAAGGTCTCCAACGTCCATTTGAGGTGGCCGAGCGTGATTGCCTTGTCGATCACCAGCCCTTCGATCTGGTGGAACATCGGCGTGTGCGTGGCGTCGCTGTCGGAGCGGTAGACCCGCCCCGGCGCGATCAGGCGGACCGGCGCGCCGTGCGCCTCCATCGACCGGGTCTGCACCGGCGAGGTGTGCGTCCGAAGCACCCGGCGCTCGTCTTCGCCCGGGCGCGGCTCGAGGTAGAACGTATCCTGCATCGCCCGCGCGGGATGGTTTTCGGGCATGTTGAGCGCGGTGAAATTGTACCACTGGGTCTCGATCTCGGGCCCTTCGGCGACCGAGAAACCGAGATCCGCAAAGATCTCGGCGAGTTCGTCCAGTACCTGGCTGACCGGGTGGATGGTGCCGGAGACGCTGTCCGCCGCCGGCAGGGAAAGGTCGATCCGCTCCGTCGCGAGCTTCCGCTTCAGCTCGGCGGCTTCGAGCGCAGCCTTCCGCTCCGCGATCGCATTGGTGACCCCCTCCCGAAGCGCGTGGATCTTCGGCGCCTCGGTGGCGCGCATCTCGGCATCCATCGAGCCGAGCGACTTGAGCTTGGCCGTGATCTCGCCCTGCTTGCCGAGCAGCCGCACGCGAAGCGCCTCCAGCGACTGAAGATCAGGCGCGCGCTCGATTTCATTGACTGCGTCTGCGCTGTCCATTTCGTCCGCCCATAAGCAAAAGGGCGCGGAAGGCCAGACCGTCCGCGCCCTTGCGATTGCTCGGCTGGAAGGAAGCCTAAGCCGCCTTCTTCTCCAGCGCGCCCTTCGCCTGGGCAATGATCGCGCTAAACGCTTCGGCCTCGTGCATCGCGATGTCGGCGAGCACCTTTCGATCGAGGCTGATTCCGGCGAGGTTCAGCGCATGGATGAACTGGCCGTAGGTCATGCCTTCGGCGCGGACCGC
>JAICXO010000100.1 GCA_025980335.1 Sphingomonas sp.
AAGATGCGCGACGCCGGCGCCCAGTTCAAAGTTGCGAAGAACAGCCTTGCCCTGATTGCGCTCGAGGACACGCGCTACAAGCCGATCGGCGACCTGCTCAAGGGCCCGACCGCGCTTGCGACGTCTCCGGACCCCGTCGCGGCCGCCAAGGTGGCGGTCGATTTCGCCAAGACGCACGACAAGTTCGAGATCGTCGGCGGCGCGATGGGCGACACGGTCCTCGACGTGAACGGGATCAAGGCGCTTGCTGCGCTTCCCTCGCTCGACGAGTTGCGCGCGAAGCTTGTCGCAACATTCGCAGCGCCCGCAACGCAGTTCGCTCGCACGCTTGCTGAACCAGGTGCGCGCTTTGCGCGTGTCCTGCAGGCGCGTGTCGATCAGCAGCAGGCCGCTTAGTTTTTCATAAACGCGACAATCGAGGCACTGCCTCACAGGAGTTTGAAATGGCTGACCTTAAGAAAATGTATGACGAGGCTTCGAGCCTCACCGTTCTCGAGATGGCTGAGTTCGTGAAGATGCTCGAAGAGGGTTGGGGCGTTTCCGCGGCGGCTGCCGTTGCGGCTGCTCCGGCCGCTGGCGGCCCCGCCGCTCCGCCGGAAGAAGAGAAGACCGAGTTCGACGTCATCCTCACCGGCGACGGCGGCAAGAAGATCAACGTGATCAAGGAAGTCCGCGCGATCACCGGCCTTGGCCTCGGCGAGGCGAAGGCGCTGGTCGAAGGCGCTCCCAAGCCGGTCAAGGAAGGCGTCAACAAGGACGAGGCCGAGAAGATCAAGAAGCAGATCGAGGACGCCGGCGGAACGGTGGAGCTTAAGTAACCGAGCAGCCCGCAAGGGCTGCGTAGAGTTATCCCGGCGAAGGCCGGGATCCATCTGCGATCCTGGACCCCGGCCTTCGCCGGGGAACGAGAGGGCGGTCCCGTCGGGACCGCCCTTTTTTCATCCGCTCACTTGTTGGTTCGGCCGCGGTCTTCCTGCGGGACGCCGTCGCCGCGAGTAGAATCGTTGCCGACGTCCCCGACGACCGTGTTGACGCCGGCAAGCTCTTCGGGGTCCTCGCCAGTGGCGAACGCGCCCTTCGATTGACCGATATCCGGATTGCGGTCGAGATCGTCGGGTCCGACCGGCCCCTTCGTCAGCTCCTTGTTGGTGCTCATAGGCTTTCCTTTTCGTGCTGGGTGGTCCCGGTGACGCGCTCGTCCGGGAGCCGCTCGCTCGGCTGCAAGCCCGGAGGAATGGTCGGATCGCGGTGGATGTCGTGTTCGTTCCCGGTGTCCGGGTCGGCAACGGTCTGGCCGTCCTCGCCGAAGTCGCGCGGATCCTCGCCGTAAGCGGGGTCGCCTTCGCCGCTTTGCAGCGAATCGTCGATGCGCCGGTTCTGCTCGCGGTCGCTCATGAGAAAACTCCCTTCGCAAATCAAACGCACGGGCGCTTGCGCGAGTTGAGCGAACGGTCGCGCCGCTTGCCCGCTCCGGCCCGCCCTTTCCGTTTGGCGGCGCGAACACAGTCGACTATTTCTCGCCCAATGGAGCTTGGCCGTCCTCTCCTGAAGCTGCCGATCGCTTTCGACGCCGCGGCGCTCGAAGCGGAAGTGCGTGCGCTGCCGAAATCGGCGTGGGTGCCGCACCCGACCGGGTTTGCCGGCAACGAGGCGGTACGACTGATCACGCCGGGCGGCAGGCCGACCGACGACCTTTCCGGCGCGATGGGACCCACCGAGCAGCTGCTCGCCTGTCCGTACATGATGGAAGCGATGGCCGCGATCGGTTCGGTGTGGGGCCGCAGCCGCCTGATGGGATTGGGCGCCGGTGCGGACGTGCCGCCGCACATCGATAGCCATTACTACTGGCGCACGCACTGGCGCATCCACATCCCGATCGTCACCAACCCGGCGGTGACCTTCAGATGCGGCGGCGAAAGCGTGCATATGAAAGCCGGCGAATGCTGGGTCTTTGACTCGTTCCGCGGCCATGCGGTGCACAACGGAGGACCCGAGCAGCGCATCCATCTCGTGCTCGACACCGTGGGCGGCGGCCGCCTTCGCGAACTGATCGAGGCGGGACAGCGCGGCGACATGCAAGACGAGCTGGTGAAGCCCGGGTCGGCACCGGCGAGGGCGCTCGCTTACGAGCGGGTCAACAGTCCGCTCGTGATGTCGCCTTGGGAAATCCGCGCGCATGTCGCTTTCCTCGCCGAGCATGCGCTTCCGCATCCGCTGCTCGGCCCCGTGCTCAAGCGCCTCGACGACTTCGCCTCCGACTGGGCTGCGGTGTGGGCGCAGCATGAAGCGGCGGAAGCCGGCTGGCCCGACTATCTCGCGCTGCTCGACCGGCTAAAAGTCGATTTGACGACGATCGGCGGCGCATCGGTGCAGCTGAAGAACCAGCTGAGCCTCTATCTCGTCCTCGATCACCTGGTGCTGACCAACCTGTTTTCCGATTCCGCGGCAGTGCAGGCGAAGGCCGGCGAACAGCGGCGGCTCGCCTCCTAAAAATCGAGCTTGGCGAGGAAGGCGTCGATCGCAGCGACCGCTCCGGGCTCGTCGAGCATCGGCGCGTGGCCGACGCCGGGCACCGTCACCGACTGCATGTCCGGCACGACTTCGTGCATTTTCTCGAGCGACTCTGCGCTGAGAAGGTCGCTCAGCGCCCCGTGGACGACCAGCAGCGGCTTGTGGCCGAGCGCCTTGAACAGCGGCCACATGTCGACCTTCGGCACCGGCCCCTTCGCTTCGAACGGCGCCGCGATCCCCACGTCGTAATCGAACCGGATCGCGCCGCTTTCCTCGCGGCAGACCCGGCGCGCCATCTTCACCCAATCCTCGTGAGCATAACTCGCGGGCACATGGCGGTTGTTGTCGGCGATCGCGTCCGCCGCCTCGTCCCAGCTGGCGAAGCGGGTGTCGTTGCCGACATACGACCCGATCCGGTCGAGGCCGGCGCTGGAGAGTTCCGGACCCACGTCATTGAGGATCGACGCGGCGATCCGCTGCGGCGCCATGCTCGCGACGATCATCGTCACCAGGCCTCCGAGCGAGGTTCCGACGAACACCGCCTCCGGAACCATTAGCTGGTCGAGCAGCTGGATCACGTCGGCGGCATAGGTCAGCGGCGTGTAGCGCGCCGGAAGCGGATCATATTCGCTCGAGCCGCGACCACGAAAGTCGAGCGCGATCACTCGCCAGTGCGGCGAGTAGCGCTCGGCAAAATCGGCGAAATCGCGCGCGTTGCGGGTCAGGCCGTGAAGGCACAGCAGCGGCGGCTTGTCCGCAGCTCCGGCATAATCGCGATAGTGCAGCCGAAGGCCGTCGGCGACGACCACATAACCGTCGCGAAATCGAATCTCGGTGGGTCCTGCGTCTGCGCTCATTTGCCCAGCCCCGAACGCAGCAGCTTGTTCATCGTGTCCGCCACGCGTTTCGGCTCGGCGCTCGCCCACACCGCGAAGCGGAGGCCGAGGAACACGTTGGCGCCCATCAGCGCCCAGCCGAGGATCTCCAGCTCCTCGTCCGAATAGCTGCTGCCGACCTGCCCCCGCTCGCGCCCGGCGACGAGGCGGGCGGCGATTCTGGTCGCGGTCGTTTCGTAATGTTCGCGATAGGCGCTCGGGTCGACGAACTCGGCTTCGTCGATGATGCGGTAGACGTCGCGGTGCTTCCTGGCGAAGCGGAGGAAAGATTCGAGCGCGCGAGCCTCGCCGTCGATCGTGTCCGGCGAATCCCGAAGCACCGGCGCGACGTGATCGCGCACCTGCCCCGACATGTCGCGAACCAGGGCCTGGAACAGCGCCTCCTTCGAATCGAAATAGGTGTAGAATGTGCCGAGCGCGACGCCCGCGCGCTGGGTAATCCCGACGATCGTGCTTTCGGAAAAGCCGCGCTCGCCGAACTCGGCGCGGGCGGCGTCGAGGATCTTGCGCAGCGTCCGTTCGCCGCGCGGCGTGCGCGGCGCCTTGCCGGAGCTCGCAGGACTGATCTGTACCTCGTCTGCCACTGCGGCCCCCAATGCCATCCCCGTAGCTTTCTACCCGTTCTATTCGCAAGTTGAAAGCCGGTTCAAGTTTCACTATGACCCTCGACTGACCGCGGGCGGTAAGAGGGTCGACCCGCGCGGGGGAGAAAAAGGGAAATGCGCGTCACCTTCGCACGCGCCGCATTGCTCGGCACTGTAGCCGCCGCGGCGCTCATCACGACTCCGGCCGTTGCGCAGGAGAATCCGGACACCAACCCGGCCGCACCGGTGAATCAGAAGACGCAGGCGACCGCCGCCGAAGCGAGCGATCAGGAGATCGTCGTCACCGCGCGGCGCCGCAACGAGCTCCTGCTCGACGTTCCGGTCGCCGTGACTGCTTACTCGGGCGAGCAGCTCGACAGGCAGGGCGCGCTCGACATCACCGACGTGGCGGCGACGACCCCGAACGTCACGCTCGAGGTTTCGCGCGGCAGCAACAGCACGCTCACGCCGTTCATCCGCGGCATCGGCCAGCAGGACCCGGTCGCCGGGTTCGAGCAGGGCGTCGGGCTGTACCTCGACGACGTCTATCTCAATCGCCCGCAAGCAGCGGTGCTCGACATCTACGACGTCGAGCGGATCGAGGTGCTTCGCGGACCCCAAGGCACGCTTTATGGCCGCAACACGATCGGCGGCGCGATCAAATATGTGACCCGCCGGATCCCGACCGACGGCCCGCATGCGATGGTCCGCACCAATGTCGGCACTCACGGGCAGTTCGACGCGATCGCTCAGGTCTCGACTCCGCTGACCCAGAACCTGCGCATCGGCGCCGCCGTTGCCAGGCTCAGCAACACCGGCTTCGGCCGCAATCTCACGACCGGACAGCGGAACTACAACAAGAACATCTGGGCCGCGCGCGGCACGATCGAGTTCGAGCCCGCTCCCGACGCCTTCTTCCGCGTCTCGGGCGATTATACCTGGGACAATAGCAATCCACGCGGCGGGCACCGGCTGATTGCGAACCTCGCTACCGGCGAACCGCCGCTGAAGAACGTGTTCGACACCGAGGGCGGCCTCAATGATCCCAAGCAGAAGGTGACCGCTGGCGGCGTCGCGCTGCACGGCGAGATTGGCCTCAACGACTGGCTCAAGTTCCGCACGATCACCGCCTATCGCAAGGACCATAGCGCGACGCCGATCGACTTCGACGCGACGCCGGCCGTCGATGTCGATGTGCCCGCGATCTACAAGAACCACCAGTTCAGCCAGGAATTCCAGCTGGTCGCGGACAAGGGGCCGCTCCAGGGCCTCGCCGGCCTCTATTATCTGAACGCCAGCGCCTATGACGTGTTCGACGTCCGGCTGTACACGACCTTGCCGACGGTGCTGCCCGGACTCACCGCGGCCACTGTGGGCAACGTGAAGACGAAGACCTGGGCCGCGTTCACCGACCTCACCTACAATTTCAGCCCGCAATGGGCAGTGTCGCTCGGCGCGCGCTACACCAACGACCACCGCGACGCGCACGTGTTCAGGCGCAACCTGATCTTCGGCGGATCGCCGGAGCTCGGCGGATCGGGTGTTTTCGACCAGACGGGCACACAGCTCGGGCCGCCGACCTCGGACTTCGACGGAACCCGCGACGATAAGGCGGTCACGCCGCGCGCCTCGATCAACTTCAAGCCGAATCCCAACAACAATTTCTACATCAGCTATTCGAAGGGCTTCAAAGGCGGCGGCTTCGACCCGCGAGGGCTGACCAGCGCATGCGTTCCGCCGACCGGCGAATCCCGCCCGTGCACCAGCAGCGAAATCTACGATTTCATGGCGTTCGATCCGGAGAAGGTCGACAGCTACGAAATCGGCTGGAAGGCAGCGCTGTTCAATCACCGACTCCAGTTTGCGACCGCGATCTTCGACGCCGAATATAAGGACGTCCAGGTTCCCGGATCGGCCGGCGCTGTCGTCAATGGCATTCCCACCTTCGTCGGCATCACCACCAACGCCGGCAAGGCGCGCTTCCGCGGCGTCGAAGTGGAGACCAACTGGCGCATGGCGCAGGACTTCGCCACCGTCGGCGACCGGCTGAGCTTTGCCGGCACGCTCGGCTATCTCGACGCCAAGTATCTCCAGTACATCACCAACATCCCCGGCGTCGGCCCCGTCGATGTAGCCAACGACCGCGCGATCCAGAACACGCCCAAGTGGACGCTCAGCGGCTCACTCGATTACCAGGCGCCGGTGGCGGACGGCAGGCTCGATCTCAACACGACACTCTCCTATCGCAGCAAGAGCCAGCAGTTCGAGCTTGCGACACCGATGCTCGACCAGAAGGGTTTCGCGCTCCTCGACGCCAACCTCGTCTGGCGCTCGGCAGGCAACGGCTACGAGATCGGGCTGCACGCGAAGAACCTGCTGAACAAGCAGTATATCGTGTCTGGCTACAACTTCCTCGCGCAGAACCCGTACACCGGCCAGTTCATCCTCGGCGCGAACGGCAAGCCCGTATCGACGCTCGGGACGGCGGGCGTGCTTACGGCCTATTACGGCAACCCGCGGCAGGTCTTCCTGTCGGCGGCGGTCAACTTCTAGTCCTTCCACGGAGCGGGGCAGCGAACGTTCGCTGCCCCGCTTCCCGTCCGCCGCGCCCCCGTTTAGGGTGGCTGCCATGCGGCAATATCTCGACCTGATGCAGCTGATTCTCGACCGCGGAGTCGAGCAGCAGGACCGCACCGGCACCGGGACCCTGTCCTGGTTCGGGGCGCAGATGCGGTTCGATCTGGCCGACGGTTTCCCGCTTCTGACGACCAAGAAGCTCCACCTGCGCTCGATCATCGTCGAGCTGCTGTGGTTCCTTCGCGGCGACACCAACGTCCGCTGGCTCAACGAGCACAAGGTGAGCATCTGGGACGAATGGGCCGACGAGAGCGGCGACCTCGGCCCGGTCTACGGAAAGCAGTGGCGTGACTGGGAAACGGTCGACGGCCGCCACTTCGACCAGATCGAGAACCTCGTCGCGCTGATCCGCGACGATCCATATTCGCGCCGGCAGATCGTCACTGCGTGGAACCCGGGTGAAATCGCGAAGATGGCGCTCGCGCCGTGCCACTGCCTGTTCCAGACGCAGGTCGCCGCCGGACGCCTCAACCTGCAGCTCTACCAGCGGAGCGCCGACCTATTCCTCGGCGTGCCGTTCAACATCGCGTCATACGCGCTCCTCACGCACATGCTGGCGCGTGAGTGCGGACTCGAGCCGGGCGTGTTCGTCTGGACCGGCGGCGATTGCCACCTCTACTCGAACCATCTCGACCAGGCGCGGCTTCAACTGACGCGCGAACCCCGACCGCTTCCGCACCTCGTAATCAAGGACCGCGGCCAATCCCTGTTCGACTACGAGCCTGGTGATTTCGTGTTCGAGAATTACGATCCGCACCCGCACATCGCGGCACCCGTCGCAGTCTAGTCGGAAGGCCTCACCGAGCTGACGAGGAACGGCTCGTAGCCGCGGCACTGGTTCTGGAACGGTCGATACACGGCGCCGCCCAGCGTGGCCCATGGGTCCGCCTCGCCTCTCACCAGCACTTCCTCGGCGACCATGATCCGCTGGTCGGTCTTGCCCGGCACATGGACCAGCAGAGCGGTGCCGTTGAAGCTGCTTCCGAACGGCCAGACGGGCATGAACAGCGCGCGGGTCCGCTCGTCGCGCAAGAGCAGGCAGCCACCCTCGTACATGAGCGTCCCCTCATGCGCCGCAGTAGCGACGTCGCGATATGGCGCGAGGGGGATTTCCAACGGCCGGAGCGGCCGGACCGCAGGGTGATTGCTGATGCATCCGCCGACCATCAACATGGGTATCAACGCCGCCTTGCGCATGTGGCCACTCCGCTCGCGACTCCGAGAAAATAACGCTGGCGGAATGGAGCCGTTCCGGCAACGCCGCGTTACCAAGCCCCGTCAGAAGGAGAACAGACAATGTTCCAGAAAGTCACGACTGTGGTCCTGCTCGGCATCGCGCTCACCGTCGCCGCCTGCAACACGGTGCGCGGCGCCGCGCGCGACGTCAATTCGGTCGCAAACTGCACCGAGAACACGATGAACGGCAACACCTGCCACTAGGTTCAGTAGACAGACAGCTGTTTGATGATTCATTGTCATTCCGGACGTCAAACGGAGGAATGACAAATGGTTCAGAAACTGGTGACGGTTGCGTTGGTGGGAGCGTGCCTCGCCATTGCCGCGTGCAACACGGTTCGCGGGGCGGCGACTGACGTCGGGTCGGCCGCCAACTGTACCGAGAACGCGATGCACGGCGGTCGCTGCTAAGCGCAGCTTCGCCAATCCGCAAAAAGGACCCCGCCGGATTGCTCCGGCGGGGTTTTTGATTGCGTCAGCCTGGCCCTTTGCGGGAGGGACGCTTCACTCAGCTCTGCAGATAGTCGCCCGCGTCGGCATCGAGCCCGTGGCCGCTCGGCGTGACCTCGGCGAGCGGGTCCTCGCCGACACCCGCGGTGTCGTCCCGCGGCGTCCGGGCGAGCTCGGCTGCGCGAAGCTCGTCGGAGGATTCCGGCGCGACCAGCGCTTCCTGCATCCGCCGGTGCGCCGCACGAAGCGCGGTGTCGCGCGACGAAGCCGCGACGCGAAGGCGGTTCATGCCCGCGCCCGTGCCCGCCGGGATCAGCCGGCCGACGATCACGTTCTCCTTGAGGCCGGTCAGGGTATCGACCTTCCCCTGGACCGCGGCTTCCGTGAGGACTCGCGTGGTCTCCTGGAAGGAGGCCGCCGAGATGAAGCTGCGGGTCTGGAGCGACGCCTTGGTGATGCCGAGGAGAACCGGCTTGCCCTCCGCCTTCTTCTGCTTCTTGTCGAGCGCGGCGTTGGTCTCGTCCATCTCCTCGCGGTCGACCTGTTCGCCGGCGAGCAAGGTGGTGTCGCCGCCGTCGGTGATCTCGACCTTCTGCAGCATCTGGCGAACGATCACCTCGATGTGCTTATCGTTGATCTTGACGCCCTGCAGTCGATAGACTTCCTGGATCTCGCTGACGAGATATTCCGCGTGCGCCTCGACGCCGAGGACTTCG
>JAICXO010000114.1 GCA_025980335.1 Sphingomonas sp.
CGACCAGCAGCTGGTTCAAGGTCTGCTCGCGCTCGTCATTGCCGTTGCCGAGGCCAGCGCCGCGGTGCCGTCCGACTGCATCGATCTCGTCGATGAAGACGATGCACGGTGCCGACTTCTTGGCCTGGTCGAACATGTCGCGGACGCGGCTCGCGCCGACGCCGACGAACATCTCGACGAAGTCCGAGCCGGAAATGGTGAAGAACGGAACGCCCGCCTCACCGGCGATCGCGCGGGCGAGCAACGTCTTGCCGGTGCCGGGAGGACCGACCAGCAAAGCGCCCTTCGGGATCTTGCCGCCCAGGCGTGCGAACTTGCCGGGGTCCTTCAAATATTCGACGATCTCCTGAAGCTCCTCGCGAGCCTCGTCGATGCCGGCGACGTCCTGGAACGTCACCCGCCCCTGCTTTTCGGTCAGCATCCGCGCCCGGCTCTTGCCGAAGCCCATTGCCCCGGAGCCGGCGTTCTTCTGCATCTGGCGCATCACGAAGAAGCTGATGCCCAGGATCAGCAGGAACGGCAGCGAATTGTAGAGCATGTAGAGCCAGATGCTCGAGCCTTCTTCGCCCTTCACCTGGACCGCGACGCCCTTGGCGATGAGCTTGTCCGAAACGTTGGCGTCGGCCGGAACCGTGGTGTTGAACACCTCGCCCGTATCGAGCTTGCCGCTGATCGCGCTGTTGCCGCCGCTGCTCGTTGCCATGGTCACCGAGCGGACATTGCCCTCGTCGACCTGCTTGACGAAATCGGAGTAGGGGATCGCCTGGCCGGTCGCTGCGTGCGAGCCGCCGTCGATCATCTGAACGAAGAGGACGAGGGCGAACAGCACTGCGATCCAGATCAGCAGGCTCTTCGTCCAGGGGTTGCCGGGCTTCTTTTCCTTGTCGTTCATCTCGTCGCTTTCGGGCGCACCAACGCGCTTTTACCTAAAATAGGCGCATCCCCCTCAATAACAATGCAGGCCTTAGGATGGGGTGAACGGTGGGCCGAACGATTGCGCCGGATGGCGTTTTGGTGGCATCCGGCGGGCGAAGCTTGTCGACGGGAGGCTCCTCCATGTGCGGTGACGGCAATCATCAGGGTTTCATCGCCGATACGTCGGTGACCCGGCGATCGGTCCTGCTCACAATTGGTGCCGTCGCGGCCAGCGGCGCAGTCCCGATTCCCGCTTTCGCCGAGGACGCTGGAGCGCGGCCTGTCATCGAACGCGATGTGCTCGTTAAGACGGCCGACGGAAAGGCCGACGCCGCGCTCTTCACGCCGCAGGGCAAGGGCAAATGGCCTGCGGTGTTGATGTGGCCGGACATTCTCGGTCTCCGTCCCGTATTCCGCGAGATGGGGAAAAGGCTGGCCGCGCAGGGCTATGTCGTGCTGGTGGCCAATCCCTATTACCGGATGAAGAAAGCGCCGATCGTCACCGGGCCCTTCGACTTCAACAGCAAGGAGGCGATGAACGGGCTGATGGTGTTCCGCAACGGCCTCACCGATGCGATGGTCGACCGCGATTCGGCTGCGTTCGTGACCTTCCTCGACGCTCAGCCGCAGACCGACAAGCGACGGAAGATGGGCGTTCAGGGCTTCTGCATGAGCGGCCCGCTCTCGTTCCGCACCGCCGCAGCTCGAGCGGACCGGATCGGCGCGGTCGCGACTTTCCATCCAGGGGCTCTGGTCACCGACCAACCGTCGAGCGCGCATCTGCTCATCCCGAGGACCCGCGCGAGCTATCTCGTCCTGATCGCGAAGAACGATGCCGAGCGCATGCCGAAAGAGGCTGACACGCTGAAGGCCGCGTTCGCGGCGGCGCACCGCCCGGCACAGGTTGAGGTCTATCCCGCCAATCACGGCTGGACCGTGGCCGGAAGCCAGACCTACGACGAAGCGCAGGCGGAGCGCGCCTGGGCCGAGCTGCTACCCTTCTTCCACGCCAACCTCGGCTGAAACGCCCGGCTGGCGCCGCACCGGTGCCTTGGCGAAGCGCCATTCGGGACCGCCGATGCAGAGCACGCCGCGAAGCGTCGCCCTGCGGCCGGTGCGAAGCGCGGCGAGCAGCTGGTCGAGCTCGCGGCCGCGCGGCTCGGCGCCGCCGCCTTCGCTGGCGAGCTGGAGCACCGCGCGACGGACGATCCGCCGGCGGATCTCGCGCGGCGCGTCGGTCGGGCGATAGACGATCTGGCCAGAGTCCATGCTGACCGCGCGCTGCCATTCGAGCGTCGTCGCCCAGTGGAGCGCGCCGTCCGCTTCTGCGAGATGCGCCGCGCTCGCTGCGACTGCCGCGGGGTCGACCCACTCCGCCTGCGCGAGTGCGTTGCGGATGCGGACCCGCTCGAACTGCTCGTCGTCGTTGCTCGGGTCCTGAACAGGCTCGACACCCGCCGCCGCACAGACAGCCTCCAGCTCGGCATGCCGCCAGCCGAGCAGCGGCCGCACGAGCGAGACCGTGGCACCCGGCACGCGCGTGACGCGCCGCATCCCTGCGAGCCCCTTCACGCCTGCGCCCCGCGACAGGCGCATCAACAGCGTTTCCGCCTGGTCGTCGAGATGATGAGCGGTGAGAATCGCCGTCAGACCGCGTTCTCGCGCCCACTCCGCGAGCAATCGGTAGCGCATGATCCGTGCCCGCTCCTGCAGCGCGGCTTCGGGCTTCGTTGCCCAGCGAGCGGTCAGCGTCCGGTGCGGAACGCCCATGTGCTCGCACAGGGCAGCGACCATTTCGGCTTCGGCGGCGCTCTCCGCACGAAGGCCGTGGTCGACGGTCGCGGCTTCGATCTCGAGCGGGCGAACCTCGGCGGCGAGGAGCAGGAGCGCGAGGCTGTCGGGACCGCCCGACACCGCAATTCCGATTGTTCCTTCCGGGCCGACGAGCGAGTCGAGATCGCGCCTGAACCGCTCGACGCGGGCAAGGTCCGTCTGGGTGCTTGTCGCAGTCGCCATTCGGTCGCTCCTGACAAAGCCGCGTCAGTTAGGCGCCTGAGCTTCAGCTGCAGTTGGCCTTCGCCTTCGCATCCGTTTCGAGCTTCTGCAGGTCCGGCCGAACCTTCGCACCGTAAACCGCGTCGAGCTCGGCGTACGCCTTGCACGCCTGTGTCGGCTGGCCGAGCTGCATCAGCGCCTGGCCGAGATAATAGAGGCTGTCGGGCGCGCGTTCGCCGCCAGGGTCCTTGCGGTAATTTGCGAGAAGCGCCTCCGCCGCCGCCTTCGGGTTGCCTTCGTCGAGATAGGCACGGCCGATCAGATTGTTCGCATAGCTGACGCGGCGGTGCTTCGGATACGTCTTCACGAACGATTTCAGCGAGCTGATCGCATCATCGTATTTGCCTGCTTCCCACAGGTGGAATCCCTCGCTGTAGGCGTCTTCTGCCGGGTCGCTCGGAGCCGCAGAGGCCGCGTCGGCATCGGTACCCGGAGCGGCCGCGGCTTCAGCGGCCTTCGGCGACGGGGCGGAAGGCTTGGACTTGGTCTTTGGGGGCGTGGTCGCCGACGGCGCCGCATCGACCGGAGCAGGTGCAGGCGGCGCCGCTTCAGCCGCGCTCATCCGCTGCTCGAGCGCCGAAATGCGCTGGTCCTCGTCGCTCTTGAGCTGGCCCATGCCGGACTCGAGGTTGCGCAGCCGGTTCCCGTTATCCTCACTCTGGCGGAGCATGTCGGCGATCTGCCGCTGGAGCGCGTCGAGCCGCTGGTCGAGGCTCATGACCGACGACTGAGTCGCCGCAGGGTCGTCGGCGAATCCCGCCGTGTCCGCCGGGCGCCCCTTGGGGAAGACCCGCCGCTGGAGCTCGTTCACCTGTTTTTCGAGGCGGTCGATCCGCTGCTCGGGGCTGGGCTGTTGGCGCTGCGCGAGCGCGGTCGATGCGGGCACGAGCGCAATCGCGCTCACAGCCGCCAACGCGGTGATCGGACGCAAAAATCTCACTGGAAAATTCCCCACGCTTCTCTTCGGATTCAACTCTGCCCCGCCGCGCCTTGCCCGCGCATGAATCTAGTGCACCGGGGCGGTTGGCACCGGCTGCGCGCCGCCATGCATCAGGTCGGAGCCCTTCAGGCTGACGTTCGAGGTCACCTGACCGGAGGGGCCGACCTGCGGCGCGACGGCGCTTCCGACGGTCACCCGCAGCGCCTCGGGCGCGCCCACCCGGAGCATCGGCGCGGTCGCCGTTTGCGGCACCTGATAGGTCTTGCCCGGCTGCAGCATGCCCTCGAACAGGGTCTTGCCCTGGTCGGTAACCCGGATCCACGCCGGGCCCGTTGCGGTGAGAACGACCGGTGCATTGGCGGCTGGCGCTGGGGGTGCCGGCGCCTGCTGCTGCGGTCGCGAGACTGCGGTCGGCGCAACGACTGCCGTACTTGCGGCCGGCTGAACAGCGGGCTCGAGCGCGCGCTTGTTCAGCCAGCTGAGCAGCACGATCAGCACGATCACCGCGATCACCGCGCCGATCACGAGCCACTTCGGCATGGTGCGCGCCGGGTCCGCCGCCTCGATCACCTCGGACTGCGAATTGGCGAAGCGCTGCCCGCCCATTTCCTCGCGAAGCTGGTCGCCCACATCGGTGCGGTCGAGCCCCACCGCCGAGGCATAGCTCTTGGCGAAGCCGATCGTGTAGGTCGGCGCGGGGAGCTTGTCCCACTCGGCGGTCTCGATGCTTTCGAGGTGCCGCTGCGGGATCCGCGTCTGCGCGGCGATATCCTCCAGATTGAGCTTCTTTTCCTCGCGCGCCGCGCGAAGCCGCTCACCGACCGTCGGAGCAGCGGACTCGACCAGCTCTTCGTCCAGCGGCTCGTCCTCGATGTCGCGCTTTGGCATGGCTTCTGTTTGAGGCCTCGGCAGCGCGTGTCAACCGCAAGCTGGTCGCGGCAAGCTATCCGGTCGTAACGGAGTGCCGGCGCGCCCAGTCGGTCAGCGCCTTGCGCATGTCCTTGGGCGGCCTGGCGAGCAGCTGGTCGAGCCGCGCGCGCACCGCAGCCGCGTCGAGCGAGCGGACCATCGCCTTGACTGGCCCCACGCCCGCCGGCGTGATCGAGAAATTCTCGGCGCCGATTCCGATCAGCGCCATCGCTTCGAGCGGACGCCCTGCCATCTCTCCGCACACCCGCGCCGGAACGCCGGCGGCGCGCGCGGCATCGAGCAGGCGCTTGAGGAAGCGCAGGATCGCCGGGCTCAGCCAGTCGTAGCGCTGCGCGAGGCGCGGGTCGGACCGGTCCGCAGCGAACAGGAACTGGGTCAAATCGTTCGTCCCGATCGAGATGAAATCGACCCGAGGCAGCAGTTGGTCGAGCATTTCGGCAAGGCTTGGAACCTCGACCATCGCGCCGAACTCGATCCGGCTCGGCAGCGGCCGGTTTGCCTTGCCCGCCCATTCTACCTGCTGCTCGAACAGGCGGCGCGCCTCCTCATATTCCCAAGGCTCCGACACCATCGGGAACATCACCCGAAGGACCTTGCCGCCCGACGCTTCGATCAGCGCCCGCGCCTGGGCCTTCATCAGCGTCGAGCGGTCGAGCGAGAGCCTCAGCGCGCGCCAGCCCATCGCGGGGTTCTCGGCCTGCTCTTCCGCTTCGTCGGTCAGGTAAGGCAGCGCCTTGTCGCCGCCGATATCGACGGTGCGAAAGACGACCGGACGGTCGCCCGCGGCTTCGAGCACCTTGGTGTAGAGCCGCTGCTGGCGGTCGCGTCCGGGAAGCGTCGCCGAGACGAGGAACTGGAACTCGGTGCGGAACAGCCCGATCCCGTCCGCGCCGCTCATGGCGAGCGTCGCGGCATCCTCCGCAAGCCCGGCATTGACCATCACGCTGACCTTGACTCCGTCGCGGGTCTGCGCCGGGAGCGTTCGGACCGCGGCGAACTCGGCGCGACGCTTCTGGCTCATGGTCATGCGGTGCTCGAAGCCGCTGGCGAGCGGGCGCGTCGGCCGGATGATCACGCTTCCGTTGTCGCCGTCGACGAGGATGGTCTCGCCGTCCTCGACACTGTGGCGGATGTCGTGAAGCCGGCCGATCACTGGGACACCGATCGCCCGTGCGACGATCGTCATGTGCGAGGTCAGCGACCCTTCCTCGAGAAGCACCGCCTTCAGGCGCCGCCGGTCGTATTCGAGCAGCTCGGCAGGCCCGAGGTTGCGCGCAACGAGCACCGTGTCGCGCGCCAGGCCCGCCTGTGCCGCCGTGCCGATCCGGCCGGAGACGATGCGCAGCAGCCGGTTCGACAGGTCCTCGAGGTCGTGCATCCGCTCCTGGAGCAGCGGATCGTCGATCTCCTGCATCCGCGCGCGCATGCGCTGCTGGACGCGCTCGATCGCGGCTTCGGCGGTGAGCCCGCTGTCGATCGCCTGGTTGATCCGCCGCGACCAGCCCTCGTCATAGGCGAACATGCGATAGGTCTCGAGGATCTCCTGGTGCTCACCGGTGGTCCCGAACTCGGCCTCCTTGGCCATGTTGTCGATCTGCTCGCGCATCTTGCGGAAGGCGGCGTAGACCCGGTCGC
>JAICXO010000134.1 GCA_025980335.1 Sphingomonas sp.
ACGAAGCGCGTATCGGCAATCGCCTTCATCGCCAGCGAACGCAACGTAGCCCCTCCCCCCTCCGCGGGGGAGGGGTTGGGGAGAGGGGGCGAGGACGACAAAGACGCCCCCTCTCCCTGCTGAGCTGCGCTCAGCGGTCCCTCCCCCGCGGAGGGGGGAGGGACGAAACCCCCTTCATTATCCCACCGCTGCTCGGCGCGGCTCTCGCCCGAGAACTGCGCCAGCGGCTTGTCCATCGCGATGAACCATTGCGGCGTGCAGCGGTAGATCACCTTGGCCTTCGACCGCCACGAATGCGGGTAGCTGTGCCGGAACTCGCCCGCCGACAGCAATGTCCCGGCCTCGCGCAGGTCCGAATTGATCGGCCCCTCGGGCGCATTGAGCTTGGGGTTGATCACCGACAGCGGATTGCCGCCCAGCCACGCCCAGTCCTCGCGGTACCGCCCGTCCGCCTGCACCGCGAACACCGGATCGATCCCATGCGCGCGGCACAGCTCGAAATCGTCCTCGCCATGGTCAGGCGCCATGTGGACGAGTCCCGTGCCCTGGTCGGTCGTGACGAAGTCGCCCGGAAGGAACGGCCGCGGCTTGGCGAAGAACCCGCCGAGTTCGTGCATCGGGTGACGGACAATGGTGCCGGCGAACATTTCGCCCTTAAGGGTGATGCAATCATCGTCCCAGTTATCGGGATCGTACGACCATCCGCACCGAGCGAAGAATGCTTCGACCAGTGAACTAGCGACGACGAAATATCGGCCATTAGGCCCTAGAACAACCTCGTATTCTATCTCGGGATTGTAGGCGATGCCCTGGTTGACCGGGATGGTCCACGGCGTGGTTGTCCAAATGACAGCATAAGCGCCGACCAGCTCCGGGATCGGACTCTCGACAATCTCAAACGCGACATCGATCTGGGTCGAGACCACGTCCTCATATTCGATCTCGGCTTCGGCCAGCGCGGTCTTCTCGACCGGCGACCACATCACCGGCTTGGCCCCGCGGTAGAGCTGGCCCGTCTCGGCGAACTTGAACAGCTCGGAGACGATCGTCGCCTCGGCGTGATAGTTCATCGTCAAATACGGCTTAGCCCAGTTCGCGCTGACCCCGAGCCGCTTCAGCTGCTCGCGCTGGACGTCGACCCAATGCTGCGCATACGCGCGGCACTCGGCCCGGAATTCGCGGACCGGGACCTCGTCCTTGTTGAGCTTCTTCTTCCGATACTGCTCCTCGACCTTCCACTCGATCGGAAGGCCGTGGCAGTCCCAGCCGGGCACGTAAGGCGCGTCCTTGCCGAGCAGGGTCTGCGTCCTGACCACCATGTCCTTGATCGTGTGGTTGAGCGCATGGCCGATATGGATGTCGCCGTTGGCGTAGGGCGGCCCGTCGTGGAAGATGAACTTGTCGCGGCCGGCGCGCGCCTCGCGGATCTGCTGGTACAGCCCCTCGGATTCCCAGCGCGCAAGGATGGCCGGCTCCTTCTGCGGCAGCCCGGCCTTCATCGGAAAGTCGGTCTTCGGAAGGAAAACGGTGGAGCGGTAATCCGCCTTGGTCGGAGCGTCGGCCATTTGGCGCGGGCTCTAGCGGTCAGCGCCTTTTATGCAAACCGTCATTGCCAAGCGCCGCGGGCAATCCGAAAAGTTTGGATTCACACGAAGGCACGAAGATTACGAAGAGCACGAAGAAAATCGCGGCTCCTTTGTGGCCCTCGTGTCCTTCGTGTCTTCGTGTGAACCATTTTTTGGCTTGCTTCGCTGGGCTCGCGATGACGCTCAGTCGATCGCGAGAAGCTCCCTTGCGGCCGCTTCGTCTTTCTTCATCTCGGCGACCAGCGCCTCGGCGCTATCGAATTTGCGCTCCTCGCGGATGAAGGCGTGGAGCGCGACGTCGATTTTGCGGCCGTAGAGGTCGCCATCGAAGCCGAACAGATGGGCTTCGAGCAGCTCCTCCGGCGGCTCGAACGTCGGCCGGACGCCGAGGCTCGCGACCCCGGGATGCTCGGAGCCGTCGTCCAGCGTCACCCGCACCGCGTAGATCCCGTACTTCGGCCGCAGATAATCGCCGAGAGTCACGTTGGCCGTCGGGTAGCCGAGCTCGCGGCCGCGGCGGTCGCCCGGCTGCACCACCCCTTCGATCGCATAATCGCGGCTCAGCATCCGCGTCGCAGTGCCGATGTCCCCGGCGATCAGCGCCTCGCGGATTCGGCCCGACGAAATGCGCTCTCCGTCGAGCACAACCTGCGGCACCGCCTCGGCAGCGATTCCGTGGTCGGCCCCCACTGCCGCGAGCAGCGCGGCATCGCCCTTGCGGCCTTTGCCGAAGCTGAAATCGTCGCCGGTGACCACGCCCGCCGCGCCGATCGACCGCCCGAGCACTTCGGCGACGAACTCCTCCGCGTCCATCGAGGCGAGCTCGGGCCCGAACTCGAACACCAGCATCGCGTCGGCGCCGGCATGCGCGAACAAGGCCTCCCGCTGGTCGAGGTTCGTCAGGCGGAAAGGCGGCACGGCGGGTTTGAAGAACTTCACCGGGTGCGGGTCGAAGGTGGCGACGATCACCGGCCGCCGCTCATGGAACGCGCGCGCGACCGCCCGCCCGACCACCGCTTGGTGGCCGAGATGGAAGCCATCGAAATTGCCGAGCGCGACGATGCTTCCCCTCAGCTGATCGGGGATGCCGCCGGCGAGGGTGAGCCGCTGCATTGCTGCGCGCCCCTACCCGCGCTTTGCGCGGGCGGCAAATCAATGGGTCGGGAGGCGCTTCCGCAACAGCCGGTACTCGTGGACCGCGAGGGCGATCACGAACAGGTCGAAGATGCTGAGCACGATCAGGCTGAAGTCGTGGGTGAAGCTGTAGCGATACAGTTGGTAGGCGATGAAAAGCCCGAAGATGACGAAGCTCGCCGGATAGGCCCACAGCTTCTCCTTCAACAGGCCGAAGACGAGCACGAGCTTCACGATCCCGTGGCTCAGCAGATAGAAGGCGTAGAAGTGGTGCTTCTCGACCGAGAAGCCTTCGGCGAAGCGCAGCAGGTGGGTGGCGATCCAGTCGTGCCGCTCGAGCGCGATCTCGCGGTTGCTCCAGCGGCTGAGCGAGCCGACGATCGTCTCGGTGCTGGTGAGGTAGAGCGCGACGCCCGTGACGATCTCGAACAGCGCGTGAAGCCCTTTCAGGCTGACGCTGACCGCGAAGATCTGGTGGATGCGCTTCTCGTTCATCGGCCCGTCGAACGCTTAAGCTGGAAAAGTAGGATTTCGCGAGTCATTGGGTGATCGTGACCGTGCGATCGGCATCGGCAGCTGCGGATGTCTCGAGTCACTGCGAACATTCGCGAACATTCGTTCGGATGTCGCCTTGACTCGGGGGAGAGCGAATCCTATCTGGCGCTCATCCCGATCCACCGGCTGACCGGCGGCGCATTCGTGCGCGCGTCGGCTTTTCGTTTGGAAGAGGGTCATTTTTTGGCGACGAGATGGGGCGGCGGGCGCCCCGTGGAGCTGAAAGAAGGATAATAGATGGCTCGAATTGCCGGGGTGAACATCCCCACCAACAAGCGCGTCGAAGTCGCGCTCACCTACATCCACGGAATCGGCCGCACCACGGCCAAGAAGATCACCGGACAGCTCGGGATCACGCCCGACAAGCGAGTCCAGGACCTCACCGACCAGGAGGTGCTGCACATCCGCGAGGCGATCGACAAGGACCTGACGGTCGAAGGCGACCTTCGCCGCGAAACCGCAATGAACATCAAGCGGCTGATGGACCTCGCCTGCTACCGCGGCTTGCGCCATCGCAGGGGCCTGCCGGTCCGCGGCCAGCGCACCCACACCAACGCGCGCACCCGCAAGGGCAAGGCCAAGCCGATCGCAGGCAAGAAGAAGTAGTCCTTCGGTACGGCATTCCGCTCCGCTCCCTGCCTACTCAGGATGAGCGGAAAAGAGTTGAAAGCCGCTCATCCTGAGTAGCCGCGCAGCGGCGTCTCGAAGGACGATCGGCAGGATTTAGGAACGAACAAGAATGGCCCAGGCACCGCAGCGCCTCCGCAGGAGGGAGCGCAAGAACATTACCGCCGGCGTCGCCCATGTGAACGCCAGCTTCAACAACACCATGATCACCATCACTGATGCTCAAGGGAACGCCATCGCGTGGAGCTCGGCCGGGATGATGGGCTTCAAGGGCAGCCGCAAGTCGACGCCCTACGCCGCCCAGGTCGCCGCCGAGGACGCGGGCAAGAAGGCCGCCGAGCACGGCGTCCGCACGCTTGAGGTCGAGGTCAAGGGCCCCGGCTCGGGCCGCGAGAGCGCGCTGAGAGCGCTGCAGGCGGTCGGCTTTACGATCACCAGCATCCGCGACGTCACGCCGATCCCGCACAACGGGGTCCGGCCGTCCAAGCGGCGTCGAGTGTGAGGCTGGGGGTCTAAAAAGGGTTTCGCTGGGTCCCCGCTTCCGCGGGGATGACGAATTCGAACTGATCATCAGGGACCCAAAGTCCCCAGCTGCCAAGGAATGAAAATGGCCGTCAACGCAAAGAACTGGCAGGAACTGAAGAAGCCGAACGCCCTCGAGAAGAAGCAGTCGGGAGGCGACAGCCGCCGTCGCGCCGTGTTCGTCGCCGAGCCGCTCGAGCG
>JAICXO010000009.1 GCA_025980335.1 Sphingomonas sp.
CTTGTACGCCCCCGACATCGCCTTCGCGGTCGCCTTGTCGCCCCCGTCGAGCGCCTCGCCATACGCCTCGACCACGTGGCTCGAGCCATCATCGACGCTGGTCAGCGTGAACTCGACCCTGAGCGCGACATGGAGCAGCAGATGGTCCTGATCGTCGCTGCGCTCGGTCACCACCCGCTCGAGCGCCCGCGGAAGAACGCACAGGCGATGCTTCGCAAGGAGCGGCGCAAGCCGGTCGAGCACATCGTCGATCGAGCGGTACTTATAGTCATCGACCGTGTTGGTGCGGCTCTTGGCGATGCCGCTGGTCGAGAGCTCCGCGGTGATCGCGTTGATCGCCGCATAAACCGAAGGCGCGCTCATGCGCCAAGCTCCCGGATCGAGATCGCGCCGGCCTTGCTGCGCCGCGCTTCAATGCCATGCCCGAACGCTCTCGCGACATCGGGCTCGACCAGGCTCTTGATCAGCGTGACCGCAGACGCATGGCTCTTCGCAGCCTCGCGGTGGGTCAGCCAGTCGGCCGCAGCCGAGGCCCACGCATTGCTGCCCTCGAGGCAGATCTCGCGGGTGCCGATCGGGCGCGGGACCGGTGGAGGCTCGGCCGCGACCGGCTCGCGCCCGCTCACGACGCAGTCCCAGAAGCGCTGCTCGGCTTCGAGCAGCTCGAGCTGGTAGAGCCAGTCCGAAGCAACCTCGATCATCTCGTATTTGTGGTTGCCGAAGATCACCGAGAGGATTGCGGTCCCGGCACCGGCCACCGCCATGTTGTGCTGGAGCTGGGGCATGTAGCGCTCGAGCAGTTCTTCGGGCTTGGCAAAGGCGCTGGTGTGCTTGGCCTCCCATACCGCTCCCGAGCGCTCGACCAGCCCATCGAGCGTGCACCGCCGCCACGAGTGCCTCGAACAGACAAGGCTGGTTCCGGCCGCCCTCACCTGTTCGCCCGAGAGCTTCTGATACCATTGCCGGTTGAACGCCTCGGTCCAGCGGCCGAGCATCACGGCAAGAACCGAGGACAGGTCCTCGCCCTCGGCCTCGCCGCGCTTCTCGCGCCACAGCCGGAGGATCCTGTCCCGATCGCCTGAGAGGATGACGTTGGCATCGCTTCCGCCGATGAAGCGGCGGCGCTCGTCGCGTTCGCAAGCGCCGAGCACCAGGCATTCGAGCATTGGCCATTCGGGCATTGGCCAATCGGGCATTGGCCATTCGGCATTGGCGGGCGGCATTGGCATTGGAGACGGTACATGCGTCTCCGACGCACTGTTCGAAGGAATACTGATGTTATCCACTGGTTCATCTCCTGACAAAGCAAACGAATCGACGCGAGTCGTCGTTTGTTTGCTCTGTTGGAGAGAGTAATCAACGGTAGAGTGTATTTGACTAAGGTATTATTTCTTACAACAACTACAACTAAGCGAGTCGACAATTATCAAAACACAAGACCAGGAGAACGTATGCGGTCCGAAAGACTTCGCGTGCACGCGATGTGCTCTGGTTCTCAGAGCTCGTGTCAGAGATCGGTGAACCGGACCGGAGGAGGCGCGAGCACCTCGGCACCTCCGGATGGAATGGCGGCAGTGACGCGCCCAGTCGAACTACCGTCGCAGCGGTTTCGTCGCTGGACTGTTGCTCGCGGAAATCTCCATCACGAACAGGATGAGACCCGTGTGGTCGGTTACATCGACGCGCCAATCTTCATCGACCCAAATTTGCAGCGCGTGCTCCTTCAACATCTGACCAACGAATGAAGCGAGTTCGATCCGAAGAGCCGTGAGGTCTTGGGATTCCACCGACACAGCAGTGGCCACGTGCGAATCGGTGCGCAGTTCGATGTTGTAGTGAGCCACCAGCCGTCCTCCCGTCGGCCACGGCGCTAGCAGAATGAGCGCAGTTCGCGGCAGCCAGGTTCGGACAACGCGCCTGTGCGTTTCAGTGTCCGCTCTTCACCGCATTCATGCCGCTAGAAGGACAGCGGCTATTCAAGCACCGCAATTGATGCGCGGCCTTCGATCTGCAGTTGGACGGGCTGCAACGAGTCGTCGCGAGATCGCCACGACTGCCGAACTCCCTTGAGCCGCATGCTTGCCACTTTGCTCAGAAGCTGTGGTCGTCGGCATGCGATCGGTGCGATACGACCTCCATCACGCGGAGTAGCCGATCAGTAGCCGCCCAAGCGCTCCAGATCGGCAAGAATGCTCCCGATCAGATGCTCGTGGTCCTCGTGTTGAAGCAGATCCTCATAAACGTGCCTGAACGTTACGCGTAGCGCATCGAGGCTCGGGGCCGGAGATTCAACGAGCGCAAAGAGCGCACCGAACCGCTGGCTACAAAGCTCGTCGGCATACTCTTCTGCCTTCTGAATATCTGCCGCGGAACCGTCGGCGACCGAGGCGTCATGCGCAAGAAAGAGCTCGTGACGCGAACGGGCGAGGTCATATTCCGCGCGCAGATGATGCCACTCCTGGTTCGTTCGGGGAGCGGCAGCTGCCGATGCCACCACAGGCACAGCAACCGCAACCCCGATGAACCAACGGCGCGAACAGCTGCCCGGCTGCATTGCAGGGAGACTATTCATCCGATGCACAGGCAGGTCCCAGCGACCGATCGAAGAGGTCGCGCGCCAGCCGCTCGATCATGTCGTTGAGACTCAGCCGCTTTCGCCAGCGTTGGGGTATGTGGTTGAGGCCGTAGAGCGCTCCGGCAAGCTGTCCGGTAATGGCTGCAGTCGTGTCCGCGTCACCGCCCAGGTTTGCCGCAAGGACCACCGCTTCTTCGAAGGAACCGGTGCGTGCCACACACCAAAGCGCTGCCTCGAGCGAATGCGCGACATACCCAGACGACTGAATCTCGTCACGCGTCTTACCGCGCCATGAGCCGGCCATGATGTCATCGATCCTGCCAGCCCAGCTGCCGGATCGTTGACCAAAGACTTCGCTCCTCGGCTTGCCGGCGATCGCATCAGCGAGCACGTCGGCGAAGGCGACGCAGGCGTCGACCGCTTCATCAGCTCCGTGGGTGGTACGGCTCTGGCGTGCTGCCGCATCGCGTCGGCCAAGTTCATCGTCCCAATAGCGGATCGCCACCGGCGCCAACCGCATCAGGCTGCCGTTTCCGGCACTCATCGGGTCGATCGATCCCGCGACAGGATCACCGTTTGCCTTGAACCGAGTGAGCGCCGCCCGAACAGTCCCGCCGATATCGAAGCAGCGCCCATTCGACGAATAAGCGCCTTCGTGCATCCAGCTGACGAAACGCGTCATCAGGTCGAGCTCGTCAAGGCCATCGCAGGACAGAAGGCTGTCGGCCAACGCGAGCGCCATGCTGGTGTCGTCGGTCCACTCGCCCGGCTGGAGACCGAACGGACCGCCGCCCTCAAGTTCGGTGAGCCGTTGCCGGCTGTCGCGAGCCGAGAACTCCAGCGTTGTCCCGAGAGCATCGCCAACAGCTAATCCCAGCAGCGATCCAATCGCGCGTTCGCGGTTCGCCTGGCTCGATTGATCGGGCCGATGCTCGGGAATGGCGATGCAGCCGTGCACGAAGTCCTCCTGCTCATCGGTCTCGATCGCGCCAGGCCGGACCCGCCGCACCTCACGAATAGCATCATCGGGCCTCCAGCCGAGCTCGACGAGCAGCCGGGAAGCGATTGTTCCCGCGCGTCCCAGCCCGCCCATGCAGTGGACCATCATGTTGAATCCTGAACGGAGCCGCGATCGCAGGTCCTCACCGATCTGGGCCCAAGCTGCTTCAAACCGTTCGTCAGGAACGCCGCGATCACGGATGGGCAGGTGCAGCCAGCTCATATGTCGCGCCTCGACCTCCTCACCCAAGCTCGGGACCTGAAGACGACTGAGTTCGTCTTCTTCGATCAGCGTGACGACAGCAGCGGCGTTCCAGGCCTCGACGGCATCGAGATCGACGCTGAGGTCGCGTGCCCATGCGCCGGTCAGGCCAGCTCGCTGGATTTTGCCCGGGCAGAGTGTGATGCCGAGCTTGCCCATGCCGGCCGCCGCACGGATTTCGGCAATCTGCAGTGGATGAGTGAGGCTGGTTCGCGGCTCGATGGTCTTCATCGATCGCTGTGGCACATAGTTATCGGCAGGCGTCAAATCCTATTCGCCTGAACAGAGAAAGGTTCGCACGCGACGAGAAAAGCCGGCCCTCTTGCAAGCAAGAGGGCCGGTCCACGGTGTGTTGGGTACTCTTCACTGGGGCGCCGTAACTCTAGGCCTTCGTAAGGGTCCCCGAGATCTTGCGCCGAGGGCGGGTCAGCTGCTCGTTCTTGTTGTGCTTGCTGCGGAGGTCCTCGGGCCACCACTGAGGCCAATCAACGTGCTGCGGCCCCCTCGTACGCGTGTAAATGCCCTCCATTTCCTCGCGGCTCAGCTTCCCTTCCTTCATCCGCTCGAGCGCTGCGCTGACCTGCCAGTGATTGATCACCCATCGTGCCGACGGTGACTTGGGCCACAGAATTGTCGCCAGCTCAAGGTGACGAATCGCGATGTCAATGCGCGTGACCTCGAGGTGATTATTGTAGGCGTACCCGCCATTAGCGAAGATCTTGCGCCGCTTACGAATACGGTCGAGTTCGACTGCCCAACGATCCGTCTGCTGAAGCCAGGCCAAGTCCCCGTCTTTTACCGCACGGCTGCGGGATAATTGATAGATTGCTTCGCCGTACGTGCTGCTCTTGCCGTCGCTGCCCGCGGGCATGCACGTGTCGAAAAAGTGGGGGCGCTCGTCATCAATGTCCCCGGTCTCGCGAAGGCGCCGCGGCCGCCCGCGTTTGTTGCCACTCTCCCCCTTTTGCCATTGGTAATCGGTGAATGACTTACTCCGGGTGAGCGTCGGCGGTTCACCATAGAAGTCGCGGATCTCCTGGGGGGTTTCGAGCATTAGGAGCTCGATGTCAGGCTGAGGCTCTGGCACGACGATGGGGTAATTGCCGTCACCATCGATTGCTCGGTCGCCAGGGTATGGAGTGGACTCCAGTGCCCCATCATCATTCCAGCGACGAACCCGTGCAATCAGTTCGGAATATGCTCCCTCGTGCTCACAAACATCATACACCCAATCGGGAATTTTATACCGGCAGTCGTGCTTGGCCTCATCGAACAGGTAGTCAGGATTGTGCGGGATGAGCGCACCGAGCTTACAGAGCCAGGAACAGACATCCTCGATGTTCATGTTGTCCGCGCGCTCGCCAGTCACGTCGGCTATCACATGACTGTTCTTGAGCTGGTACTTTTGGTGGTCGAAAAGTTCCCTCGCGAGCCGCTTGAGCTGCTTGCGCCAGCCAGGCTCACGCTTGCAGACGCTGTTGAATTCGAAACGAAGCCGGCGATCCACGTCGCTCAGTGGACCGAGCCCGTCCGGGTCGGGTCCCGTGGGAACGAGCGACTGTTCAAAGATTAGCGGAACGTGGGTGCCTTCGAACACCCGCACACGATTGGTCGACAAAGCAATTTTCCTTTCGTCCAATTGCCATTTTTTTGTCACGACCATCCGCATGCCAGCGGAAAGTTCGCATCGGGCCACTGCAGGTGTGCTTGCGGCTCCGAGCATTACAGCAAAGCGACTGCTCCTCGTTTCAAACAATTGCGTGGCTGATCAGCGAATTTCGACCGCTGTTCGGAAAAATTCCGCTCCCTGTTCCCCAGAATTCTGCGCCGTGTTCCTTCGAAAACGGTTTGCTGCGGAAACGTAGCTAACATACTGAAATCGCACCGAAATGCCAGTTACCGGTATGGTCGGATGCGGACATCCGCGCAAGTTTTTCTTGGCTTGGTGAGCCGGCCCAGCTGGGTACGAACGCTGGTAAAATCTACTAGCGTTTGGATTCACGTTGCGCTTCGTTCGCGCTTGCCCGCGGACGAGCGGGTCTTCTCGGTAAGAGGCGTCTGGCCTTCGCCAATTGAGGCCCGCTAATGTCGCGTAGAGCCGACATTCTGACTCGACCTTCTGTGCTCAGCGAACTGAGCGCCAGGTCGGCTAACCTCAGCCCGCGACTGTCGGAGATCCCAGGTGCTGAAGAAAGTCGGGCTTGCCCAGCGAAACGCCCGCATTGCGGAGTATCGCGTAAGCGGTCGTCACGTGGAAAAAGAAATTCGGAAGCGCGAATCCGGCGAGATATTGCGCGCCCAAAAATCGATAGCCGGTTCCATTCGGGAACTTGAGCGCGACTTCACGATCCTCGCTTCCGACCATCGATTCCGCGTCAAAGCTGTTGAGGTAGGCGATTGTTCGATTGCATCTCTCCCGGAGCTCCGCAAAGCTCTTCTCAGTGTCGGGCATTGATGGCGCTTCGGTGCCAGTGAGGCGAGCAAGGGCATTCTTCGCCGAATCCGAGGCCATTTGGTACTGCGCCGGAAGGGGCCTCATATCAGGCGCGAGCCGCGCCTCCAGAAGGATCGACTCCTTCTTCTCATCCTGAGCCTTGTCGAGCCAGTCACGCATGTTCGTGAGCGAATTCACGAACAGCGGAACCGACGCCTCCCACATACCAAAAGCCATCGCAGTTGCCCTTTCCATAGCCGGGATGTCTCTTGGCATGGCGCCTCCCGGCAACGGCCGCAATGGGGATGCCGTCAATGATCGGTGCAATTCCGACCGGCGCAGCCGCAGAGGCGACCATCGAAATTCACTGCCGGAGGAAAGCCTCCGCCTGCTTGCCCCGGAGCGGGTGAGTCCGGTCTTCTTGCATTGGTATCCGACGATGCACCGACCCCGTACCATCCTGTGCGCCGGCGTGGGCCACTTCGCGCGTGCCAATATCACTTTGACAGATGGCGTGCAGATCGACGCCACCGAAGCAGTGGCTGGAGAAAAGGTCATCCCAACTGGGACGCGATCTCCGATCTTTCGGGCGAGATGGTCCCCGGTTACGGATTCATGCAGGCCGAGCGGGAGATCGCCAGCGGATCACGCGCGACGCCGGTCAGCGCCTCCCGGCGAATAACCCCTGCCCTGCATCTCACGTTCGAGCGTGCGCAGCTCGAGCGGTCTACCAGTCCATGCCGATCTTGGCGTACAGTCGGCGGCCGTTGAATCCCCATGGCGAATAGAAGGGGAAGTCGACGACGCCGGTCGAGCTCAGCGCATTGAGCGGGGTTGCCTTGGGATAGACGTCGAACAGATTGTCGACGCCGAGCGCCAGGTGGAACCGCTGGGCAAAGGTGTAGCGCCCCTCGAGATCGACGATCATCTTGTTGCCGGTGTGGATGTCGGTGGCGGCGGTCGAGCCGGGCTGGTTCACGTCGCCATAATAGGTGCCGCGGAGTGTCGCGCCGAGCGGTCCCCGGTTCCAGTCGACGGTGCCGGTGACCTTCTTGCGCGGTGTACCCTGCTCGAGCGTGAGGATGGTCGATCGAATGACCAGCGGCGGCGCCGGATCGAGGGTCGAGGTCGTGGTCGGCACCTCGAGCACCTTCACATGGTTGAGGTTCGCCGCGAGCGTGAAATTGAAGACTCCGGCATTGTCCGTCGGCAGATGATAATTCGCGACGAGATCGACGCCGCGCGTGCGCATTTTGACGCCGTTGATGAAGAATCGCGCGGCGCCGATGTTGTTGGCAACGAGGATCGCGTCGACTTCGGGGCTGAAGCCCTTGGCGATGTTCTGCGAGAGCGTGAGGCCGTTGCGAAGGTCGATCTGGTAGCCGTCGACGGTCAGGTTGAACGGGCCGTGCCGGAAAACGAAACCGGCCGAATAGTTGGTCGCTTTCTCGGGCTCCAGCGGCAGGCCCCCAAGCGCCCTTGCCTGCGGGCTCACCGACGGGAAGGTGCCGGTCAGGATCACGTTTGCGTCGACGATCACCGAGGCGATGGAGGTGAAATATTCCTGCTGTAGCGACGGGGCGCGGAATCCGGTCTGGACGCCGCCGCGAAGCGCGAACTCGGGGCTGATGTCCCAACGTCCCGAGAGCTTGCCGTTCGCGGTGGTCCCGAAGTCCGAATAGCGCTCGACTCGGCCGGCGGCACCGACGCTGACGTTCGAGAATTTGCCTTCGAAATCGAGATAGCCGCTGACGTTGTCGCGATGCTTGTCGACCACGTTCGCCGGGCTGAAGCCGCCGAAACCCTGCGCTCCGGGGGACGTCGCCCCGCCGTTGGTCGGGCTCACACTGATCGGGCCATGATCGTAGGACTCAGGCTCGCCGGCCGAAATCGAATAGCCCTCGCGGCGGTATTCCGCTCCGGCCGCAGCCGTGATGTCGCTGTCCGGACCGATCGCATAATCGTGCGACAGGTCGAGGTTGGCGACGAACTGATCGTAGGAAACCGACCCATCGTAGAACGACGTCTTCGATTGGGCGCCGTAGGTCGCATTCAGCGTGTGGAGCGTCCCATAATCGATCGTGTTTTTGCCGTAGGACGCGGTGAGGCTGGTCGCCCAAACGCCAATGTCACCCTTGAACCCGCCGGTGACGGTAAGGTCCTTCGATTTGGTCTGGATGATCGGCAGGAAACCGTCGGGATAGATCGACGGCACGTTGTTCGTGTTGCTTGGGTTGCGCGGGAACGCGGCCGACTGCGTGCGGCGGAACTGGTAGCCGCCCCAACCGACGAACTGCCATCCGCTCTCACCGATCGGAACGCCCATGTTCGCATAGCCGGTGGCCTGCTTGACGTCGGGGTCGCCGTAGCGCGAGCGCACCTCGAAGGGCTTGTCGCGGGTGTCGAAGGTGCCGCGGTTGGTCGGTTGGCGATTGAGAAATTCGCCGGTGAGGTCGAGATAGCCGTTGCTGCCGATCGGGAGGTTCTGCCACACCGACGCGGTCACCGTGCGGCCGTCAGTCTCGTGACGCGGGTCGAGGGGAGCCGGAACATGCGTGACGAATTCGCTGCCATCGATCGTCGCGCCGCCGCCCGTCCTCGCATTGCGCAGGCGGAGGTTGATCACGCCGGCGATCGCATCCGATCCGTAGAGCGCTGACGCGCCGTCGCGAAGCACCTCGATGCTCTGCAGCGCGGCGACCGGGATCGTGTTGAGATCGACCGCCGCAGCGCCGCGGCCGACCGACCCATTGATGTTGAGCAGCGCCGACGGGTGGGCCCGAACGCTGTTGATCAGCACCAGCGTTTCGTCGGGACTGAGACCGCGCAGAGTCGCAGGCCGGATCGCGTCGGTTGCATCGGTTACAGCGGGCCGCGGGAAGTCGATTGACGGCGCGACATTCGCGAGCGCAGCCGCCGTCTCGGTGGTGCCCTGGTGCTTGAGCTCGGTCGCCGAGAGGACGTCGACCGGCGCAATAGTGTCGAGCCGCGTCCGTCCGAGGGCGCGGGTGCCGGTGACGACGATTTCCGAATTGGCCTGAGCGGCCGCCGTCTTGTTGGGGGCGGGCTGATCGGTGGTCGTTTGTGCGGATGCCGGCCATGCAGCCATTGCCGCGACAGCAGCGCTGCTCATCAACAGGAACTTACGCATCGGCACTGTACCCCCTCATGTCGCCCCCGGATCGCCAGCTTGCGGGTTGCATGCGGAGCGAAATCATCCGAACGGCTTATCGTCGGTTAGTATGGGCCCGACTGGCGCGAGGGAAGAAAAAACAGCCGCAGGCGAGGCGCCCGGTCGGATTCATGGCAAATGTGCAACATCGATTGTTCGCGGGCGGCACTTCTTACCCGATCGCCCCGCGGAGCATCGGCTTGGAGGACTAATGGAATCTGGAATGTTTCGCGACGCGTACCTTTCGCGATCAGCCGCGAGGATCATTGCCGCGGGCCTGCTGTTTGCCGGCACCGCAATGGCGTCCGCGGTCCCCTCGGCAGCCGAAGGCCAGCAGCAGATCTCCGGAACCGCGCTCGATACCACCGCTCCCGCGGGCCGGCAGGCAGACTGGCGCAACGCCCAGCCGGTCCGCGCGCGCCATGCAATGGTCGTCTCTGCGCAGCATCTGGCGACCGACGCCGGCGATTCCATCTTGAAACAGGGCGGCAACGCCGTCGATGCCGCGGTCGCGGTCGGATATGCGCTTGCGGTGGTTCACCCCTGCTGCGGCAACATTGGCGGCGGCGGCTTCATGACCGTTCACCTCGCCAATGGCCGCGACCTCTTCCTTGATTTCCGCGAACGCGCGCCGCTTCGGGCTACTGCCACCATGTTCCAGGACGAGCACGGCAATGTGGTCAAGGGCCTCAGCACCGACAGCTACCTGGGCGTCGGCACCCCCGGGACGGTGATGGGCCTGGACACGGCGCTCAAGAAATATGGGACCATGCCGCTAGCCAAGGTGATGGCGCCCGCGATCGCGCTTGCCGAACGGGGCTTCGTGCTCAGCCAGGGCGACGTGAACATCCTCGATCGCCGTGCAAAGGATTTCGCGAAATCGCCCAATGTCGCCGCGACTTTCCTCAACAATGGAAAACCGTATCGGGCCGGCGATCGGCTCATTCAACCGCAGCTCGCCGCGAGCCTGAAGCTCATCGCCGCGGGCGGCAGCGACGCATTCTACAATGGTTCGATCGCGCGGCGGATCGTTGCCGCGAGCCAAACCCACGGCGGCCTCTTCACGATGCGGGATTTTGCGACCTACTCGGTCCGCTGGGACGAGCCGGTTCATTGCACCTATCGCGGCTACACGATCGTCTCGGCGCCGCCGCCGAGCTCCGGTGGAACGACCATTTGCGAGATCCTGCAGGTGCTGCAGGCATACCCGCTCGCGAAATGGGGCTATAGCTCGGTCGATACGACGCATTATCTCGTCGAGGCGGAGCGTCACGCGTTCGCCGATCGCAACACCGATCTCGGCGATCCGGACTTCGTCCGCAATCCGGTCGCCCGGCTGATTTCGCCAGCCCACGCTGCGGCGATCCGCGCCACGATCAAGCCGGACAAAGCCACTCCGTCGAGCGAAGTGAAGGGTGGCGTCGTCACCACCGAAGGCACCCACACGACGCACTATTCGGTGGTCGATTCAAAAGGGAATGCAGTCAGCGTAACCTACACGCTCAACCTTCTGTTCGGGATCGCGCAGATGGCGGGCGACACCGGCTTCTTCCTCAACGACGAAATGGACGATTTCACATCGAAACCCGGCGTTCCGAACGCTTTCGGCCTGGTCCAGGGGAAAGCGAATGCGATTGCCCCGGGCAAACGGCCGCTGAGCTCGATGTCGCCGACGATCGTTCTGAAAGGCGGCAAGCTATTCATGGTCACGGGCAGCCCCGGCGGCTCGACCATCATCTCGACGACGCTGGAAAGCATCCTCAACGTCGCCGACTTCGGAATGAACATGCAGCAAGCCGTCGACGCGCCGCGAATCCATCACCAGTGGTTGCCCCACCAGGTGATGGTCGAACCCGGCTATCTCACTCCCGAAAGCCGGCGCAAGCTCGAGGCGATGGGCTATCATTTTCACGAGGAGCCCGCCTGGGGTGCCGATGAGGCGATCCTCATCGAGCAGCGGACCGGCGAAATCGAAGGCGCAAACGACAGGAGGCGGCCCGCTGGGCTGGCGCGGGGATACTGACATTCGTCGCTTAACCTTCGTTATGGTCGACGCGGATTCACTTTTCCTTTACAAGCAATGCGTTCTCCGGGCTTTGGTCCGGAACGGGGGGTAAAGATGATCCGATATCTGCTTGCCGGCGCGGCGCTGGCCGCCATTGTTTCGCCTGCCGAGGCGCGCGACCATTCGGCTTATTTCGGGCTCGAGGTCGGTGCGATGTTCCCGCGCAGCTCAACCGTCGAGGACCGCGACACCGGCAACGACCTGTTCCGGATCAAGTACAAGACCGGCGCCGACGGCGACCTTATCGCTGGCTACGACTTCGGACTTGTCCGCGCCGAGGTCGAGGCGAGCCACAAATGGGCGACCGACAAGCGCTTCGACATTCCCGGCGGCGGCTCGATCGACGGTCACGGCCACACCAGCGGCTTCACCGACATGGGCAATCTGCTGCTCGACCTCGGCAAGAACGACACGGTCAACTTCTACGTCGGGGGCGGGGCCGGCCTCGCGTGGCTCAACGAGCATGCGCGGATCGACGGTGCCACCGCGCGGATCAAGACCAATGGTCATTTCGCCTGGCAGGGCATCGCCGGCGTCCGCGCGCCCGTGTTCCGTTATTTCGATGTCGGGCTGAAATACCGCTACTTCAACGCCGGACATTTCGGGGATGATGGGCTTCGCGGCGAGTTCCGCTCGCACAGCATCCTCGCCAGCCTGATCTACAATTTCGCGCCGGAGCGCGCGGCACCGCCTCCTCCTCCTCCTCCGCCGCCGCCGCCTCCGCCGCCGCCGCCGGCTGCACCGGCGACCCAGACGTGCCCCGACGGGACCGTGGTCCTGGCGAGTGACGTGTGCCCGGCGCCGCCGCCTCCGCCTCCTCCGCCGCCGCCCACTCCGGAGCGCGGCCACTAGGCGTCCCTGAACGGGACAGCCGCAACCGCCGCGTTGCGGCTTGCGGCCCTCGCGTGTCAGGCCGGTGTGCCGGTCTGCATCCCCTGTAGCCGGCGCGGTTCCGGGAGACCGCGGTCAAAGATCCTGCGTGGGAAGGCCCGCGCCGCTCAAGGCAGGCGCGGGCCTTCTTTGCGAACCGATTGCGATCCGCCCGATTCGGCATCATGATCGCGGCTGCGGGCCAGGCGCGGCTTGCTCGGGGGTTCGGCGGTGGGATTACGCGCGAAATTCAATCTGCTGATGCTCGCGGTCGCCGTGATCGGTGTCGGTCTGTTCGCGCTCGCCGCCGATCCGCTGGTCGACGCGGTCGCTCGGCAGGAGGTGCTTCAGAGCTCGCGGATCATGATGGAAAGCGCCGCGGGCGCGCGGAAATATACGTCCGAGCAGATCGCGCCGATCCTGAAGCCGCAGATCGGTGAGCATTTCTATCCGCAATCGGTCTCTGCCTATGCGGCAAAGCGCAACTTCGACGTCATCCATTCGAAGTTCCCCGACTACATGTACCGCGAAGCCGCGCTGAACCCCACCAATCCGCAGGACCGCGCGAGCGATTGGGAAGCCGACATCATCAACGGCTTTCGCGCCCATCCCGAGCAGTCGGAAATGTCGCTCGAGCGGCAAACCGCAACCGGTCCAATGCTCGAGCTTGCCCGGCCGCTGGTGAACAAGCCCGCATGCATGGAGTGCCACGACACCGCTGCCGATGCCCCGAAATCGATGCTCGCCCTCTACGGCAGCGAGAACGGGTTCGGATGGAAGCCGGGGGAAATCATCGGCGCCCAGATCGTCTCCGTACCGATGTCCGCGTCCACGGTGCGCGCCGAGCAGATTCGCAAGCTGTTCCTGGTGCCGTTCCTCGGCTTTCTCGTGCTGCTGTTCGTTTCGATGAACGTCCTCCTGCATTTCGTCGTGATCCGGCCGATGGAGAAGATCGCCGAAAATGCGGAGGCCGTGAGCATGGGAAAGATGGACACGCCGGAATATCAGTATCGCGGGCGCGACCAGATCGGCCGTCTTGCCGGTTCGTTCAACCGCATGCAGCGCAGCCTGGTCGAAGCGTTCAGGATGCTCGGCTAATGAGCGATGGACCCGGGGCCGCACCCGCCCAGACCTATTTCCTCAGCTATTCACGGGCCGATGAACGCGTCGCGATGCGCTTTGCCACGGACCTGCGCGCCCGCGGCATCGCGATGTGGGTGGACCAGCTCGACATTCGCCCGAGCGAGCATTGGGATCGCGCGATCGAGCGCGCGGTACGCGATTGTCGCGGCCTCGTCGTGATCCTCTCGCCCCGCTCGGTCGCGTCCGACAATGTCGCCGACGAAATCAGCTACGCAATCGACAGCGGCAAGTCGGTGCTCCCGGTGATGATCGAGCGGTGCACGCTGCCCCTGCGGATCACGCGCATGCAGGTGGTCGATGGGACGCGCGACTATGGTCGCGCGCTGCAGCAATGCGTGGAGGCGATCGGGGGTGGTGATTTGGCGCGCAACTCCGCGCCCCGGTTCTCTCCTGGAATCAGCGACGCCGCGCTGATCGAGCGGGTGAAGGAGCAATTGACGCCGTTCGTCGGACCGATCGCCGCCATTCTCGTCGACAAGGCCGCCGCACGCGCGGAGTCGACCGCCGAGTTCTACGATGTGCTCGCGGAGCGCATCGAAAGCGAGGACGACCGCCGACGCTTCCTCGCACTTGCCGGCAAGCGGCAACCAGCGCCCGAGCGGCCGCAGCGGTCGACCGCGGAGTCGAAATCGCCCGTGATCGCGCCCGCCGAAGTCGATCGGCTTGCGTCCGTGTTCACCGCCTATGTCGGCCCGATCGCGTCCGTGATTGTCAGGCGGGAAAGCACAGCCGCAGCTTCTGCGGAGGAGCTGCAGCAGCGCCTCGCTTCACGCATCGGCGACGACGCCGAAAGAGCCGACTTCCTGCGGCGCTCCGCTACCCGCTAAGCGTCCAGCTGCCGCTGCTGCCCGGAAGGGGTTCTCAGCCGCGCCGTCGGGCCTTACCTGCGGGCGCGATGATCTTCACCGTCATCCCGCACGACGAAGGCGACGGCTTCCGCTTCCAGGTCGCTGCCGAGGGGCGGTCGCGCACCTACCTCGTTCCGACCGCGACGCAGCAGGATTTCACCGTCTTCTTTCGCGAGCTCGCGCGCGATTTCGGGACGCGCATGCCGGAGGCGTACAGCCGCGCCAACGAACGACCGTCGGCACCCTTCGCGTGGCGGCCGCTGCTGACCGAAAACGTCCATCCGCAGATCCTCGTCGGCTACGGCGATCCCGCGGTGCTCAAGACCGACGAGGGGTGGTGGCTGGTGGCGACCTCGAACGACGCGCCGGACGCGTTTCCGATCCTCTATTCGAGCGACCTCAGGAAATGGGAGCCGAAGGGGTTCATCTTCCCTGAGGGCGACCAGCCCGCCTGGGCGGCGACGGGCCGCAACACGGCGGACTTCTGGGCGCCAGAGATGGCTAGGGTCGGCGCGGAATATTGGGCGGTGTTCACCGCGCGTCAGGTCAGCAACGCGCTCGCGATCGGCCTTGCCCGCGCCGTCTCGCCGCTCGGCCCGTGGATCGACAATGGCGCGCCGCTGATCACGGGCGAGCCGGTCAACACGACGGGGCTCGGGTTCGATCCCGCGCAGCCGCTGATGAGCGGCGGGGTCATCGATTCGCACCTGTTCGTCGACGCGGGGCGCGACGGGGAGCGCTATCTGTTCTGGAAGGACGACACCAACGGCATCTGGCCGCGACCGCTTGCGATGCTCCTGCGCCAGAACCCCGAGCTCATCGACGCTCTGTTCGACGACGAAGCCGACCGCCGGACGGCAGATTTCGCCGCGGCGATCGTGCCATGGGCGAACGTGCAGCGGCCGATGACCCGCTTCTTCGTGATGCAGCCGCTGATCGAGGCAGCGCTCCACAACTGGAACAAGGTGCGCGCCGTGCTCGCCGACGTCGGCCTCGCCGCGACGACCATCCTCAAGGCCATGACGACGCCAGTGCGCGCGCAGCGAATCGCCGACGACGGGCGTTCGCTTCTCGGTGAAAACAGGATCGTGCTCGCCAACGACCAGGATTGGGAGGGCCACCTGATCGAAGGCCCGTTCGTCACCTGGCAGCAGGGGCGCTACTGGCTATTCTACGCCGGGAACGACTTTTCGACGCCCGCTTACGGGATCGGAGTAGCGGTCGCCGACCATCCGCTCGGCCCCTACACCAAGCAGGCCGAGCCGCTGCTCCGATCGACCCGCGAGTGGGTCGCGCCGGGCCACGCGTCGGTCGCGCCGGGTGTCGATGGGCAGCCGCAGCTGTTCTTTCATGCCTTTCACCCGGGCACCGGCGGCTACAACGCGTTCCGTGCACTGCTGACCGTCGGACTCCGGTTCACGAAAGAGCGGGTCGACGTCATCCCGCTCGACGGCGGTCAATAGCCCGGCCGGACCGATCCGCCGCCGTCGATCGCGCTGGTCACCTCCGGATTACCCCAATAGCGCACCGTGCCCCCGCCGCGCACCGCTCCGGTCAGCCGTGAGACCGCGCGCACCAGCAGCCGCCCGCCCCCGTTCACGGCCGCTGTGACCTCGCCAGCGTTCAGAGGGCGCGAATCGATCGAGCCGCCGCCGTTCACCGCGGCAACCAGCTGGTGCTGCGGAGCGAAGCCCGACGCGACCTCGATCGCGCCGCCGCCGTCCACCGCGAGCGTCGGTACGCGCGGCGACTGAATCTCGACCCGCAGGCGATATTCGTGCGGGCAGTCGCGGTCGCAGACATCGATCTTGAGGCTGCCCTGGCGATCGACATAGACGTGCGTGAAGCGCGAGCTGCCCTCCACGATCGTGACCCGCTCGGCCGGTCCGGGCACAAGAACGACATTGCCCCCGCCGCGAAGCTCGACGGTGTCGAAATGCGGCACCGGAACGAGCTCGCTCGCAAGCGCCGGGACGGAGGCGACGAGCGCCATCGCGAAGAGCGGAACGACGGTTCGGATCATGATCGGCGCCTTTCAAGAATTCGCTACACCTGTAGCGCTACAAATGCAGCGTGTCCAGCCCGTTGCCGCGCGGATCGAATCAGCGCAGTGCCGCGCGATGATCCGCATCGTCGGCAGCTTCGTCAGTCCCTATGTGCGCAAAGTCCTTGCATGCATGAACCTCAAGAATCTCGCCTATGAGGTCGACCCGATCACGCCCTTCTTCGGCAACGACGAGTTCGAGCGGCTGAGCCCGCTCCGCCGCATTCCCGTGCTGGTCGACGGCGATTTCCACATCAGCGACTCCTCGGTGATCTGCGCCTATCTCGACGATGCCTATTCCGGGCATGCGCTGTTCCCGGTCGATGCGAAGGACCGCGCCCGCGCGCGCTGGTTCGAGGAGTTCGCCGACACGCGGCTCGGCGACCTGTTCATCTGGTCATTGTTCTACCAGAAGATCGTCCACCCGGCGGTTTGGGGCGAGCCCGGCGACGAGGCGCGCATCGACAAGGCGCTCGCCGAGGAGATTCCGGCAGTGCTCGACTATCTCGAGCGGGAACTGCCTGCAGACGGGTTCCTGTTCGGCGAAATCGGCGCGGCGGACATCGCGATCGCCAGCTTCTTCCTCAATGGCGCTTATGCCGGGTTCGAGCCCGATGCCGCGCGCTCGCCGCGCACCGCCGCGTTCGTCGAGCGCACGCTCGCCCAGCCCTGCTTCGCCGATTTGCTGCGTTTCGAGGCGGTGCAGCGCAATGCCGAGATCAAAGGCCGGCGACAGGCGCTCCTCGATGCCGGCGCACCGCTCGCCGCCGACACGATGGGCACGCGCGAGCCGCGCCGGGGAATGATGCGGCTCTAGCCGCTCTTCTTCTTTTTGGGAGTCTTGCACGGGGCGAGTAGCGCCGGCTTCGGCTGCGCTTTTGCCTCGGCCTTTTTGGCAGGCTTGGCCTGCTTCACGTGCTCTGTGGCAGGCCGATCTGTTTTTCCTTTTTCGGCAGTTGGCACGGGCTTGCCGAGCGTGAACGGAACCGCGTCGCAACGGCCCGAGTCCGCCGCGGCCGCCGGTGCGGCGCACAGCGCCAGGATGCTCAAGAGCAGCGCTTTTCTCATGCGACGCTCCTTAGCAGCGGGGCGAACGCGGCTCTAGTGCTGCTGCGAGGTCTGACCGGAGATCCAATGCTCGAAGCGAGTCCGGAGCGACGGCTTCGACGGGATGAAACCCGCCTCGACCACCGCCTCGTCGTCCTCGGTCTCGTAGAGCGTCAGATTGTCGGGGATCTTCGGCCGCAACGTCTCCCGGCCGCGCAGCAGGTCCTCGGCCATGGCCAGCGAGCGATGCACGTCCTCAGCCGTGAACGGCTTCATCAGACAGCCGAGCGCAAGGTCGGGCATCGGGAAGCGCGGCGCCTTACCGCTGACGAACAGGCATGGCACGCCGAGCTCGTTCAAGCGGACCGCGACCGAAAAGCCGGTCGTGGCATGGGCGAGGTGCAAATCGAGGAGGACGAGATCGGGATCGTGCGCTTCCGCCGCGGCGATCGCGGTGTCGGCATCGTCGGCGGTCGCGACCACGCGATACCGAGGATTGTCCTCGACCAGATATTTGAGCGTGATTGCCAGCTGTGAATCGTCTTCGACGATCAAAATTCTAAGCACGCGCGAGCCCTCCCCGAAGCTGCGGAAATCCTTGGCGGTTCTCCGCGCCATCGATGCTCGCCCGGAATGATTCGCGTGCGAATCCCCCGTGAACGGGATTTACGCCAAGCCGAATCGCTCCCGCGCCGAAACGAGGAAGGCGCCGCGGACTTTCGCCCGGAGCGCCTCCCCTGCGTCATCGGTTAACCGGATCAGGACCGGTAGAAGATGTGCGCCCCGATCTGCTCGACCTCCTGGAGGTTGTTGCGCCAGGCCGGCGCCACATAGTCGGCATGATACCAGAGAACGTTGGGACCGACGCTCGGAACGATGTTCGCGGCGGCGAGCTCGGCAACGGCTTCCGCTTTCCGCCACGAATCCGAATTGGTGTCAGCCTGCGGGAACTCTCCATGGCGGACGAACGAGAATTGATAGGGCTGCTTGACCACGCCGCACCAGTCGGTCGGGTATCTGCCCGAGGCCGCACGGTTGATCACCACGCGTGCCACCGCGAGCTGACCCTCGAGCGATTCCCCGCGCGCTTCGAAATAGACCGCGGTCGCGAGGCAGTTGCTTTCCGTGTCGAGCGGCGCGTTGGTCGCGAACTTGTCGACCAGCGCGTAGAGCGGCCACCCACCGTGATAGAGCCATGCGGCTTCCTTCGCGATCGACGGGGTCAGCGACAGAGTCACCGACTGGGCGGGTTGCGGCTGGAAGACGGTGCCGTTCGGCGTTGCGACCGCGGTCGTGGTCGCGACCGCAGGACGCGCCAAAGTCGATGCGAGGCTTGCCGAAGCGAGGCTGGCGACCGTGCCGAGCGGCTTGGCGGTCGCGTCTACGTCGAGCGAGCTCACCGCGGACTTCAGGTTGTAATTGATAGGAAGTGCCTGCGCGCTAGCGCTCGACCCGATCGCCAGCACGGATATACCAACGAGCGCAGACGCAATGCGGCCGCCGAATAGTTTGATCACTTTTGCTTTTGCCCTTACTGGCGGGCGGCCCGCTGGAGGCGCTCTCGGCGCACTTTGAAATCCAGCGGGGGATGCCCGTCTTGCCCTCGAGCCCGGCGTCTCAACGCGCCTTCGGCTCGCTCGCTCTCAATCGCTGAGGCCCAGATAAGTTAAGTTTACCGGCAGGCCAACCGATCCTCGGTGAACCGTTCGCGACTCGGGACGGAATTTGCAACCCTTTCGAATTGTTCAGTTTTCTCCACTTATCCACAGCTGTTCCGGTGCGCTTTACCGCCCATTTCCCTCGGCTCACCGGCGCTGTAACGAAACGGCACGAGGAGGTGCCGAGCGCGATGGCTCATTGGCTGATGAAGTCCGAACCCGAAAGCTTCAGCTGGTCGGACCTGGTCCGCGATGGAGGCACCGAATGGGACGGCGTGCGCAACAACGCCGCGCGGCTGCACCTGAAAGCGATGAAGAAAGGCGACGAAGCCTTCTTCTATCACAGCATGTCCGACAAGGCGGTCGTCGGCATCATGCGGGTCGTCCGCGAGGCGCAGCCCGATCCGAAGGACCCCGACTGGGTTTCCGTGCGTGTCAAGCCGGTGCGGCCGATTGCTCCGGTGACGCTCGCCGACATCAAGGCGGACCCGCGCCTTTCGGCCATGGAGCTGATCCGCCAGTCGCGCCTGTCGGTCGCGCCGGTCAGGGACGAGGAGTGGAACGTGGTGCTGGAGCTGGCCAGGGACCGCTGAAGGCGCCGCACATCCCGCGCGATCGCCACTGGGCGTAGGTCTGCGGAGGGAGCCGCCGGATCGCCTCGATGAACCCGACGACGTCCCAGACCTGCGAGTCGCCGACCGAATCGCGCCACGACGGCATCGCGGTCATCTTGATTCCGTTCTTGGCGATCCAGAACAGCTGCGACGGCGTCCATTTGGAGGTCGCGTCTAGAAGATAAGGCGGCTGCGGCATCAGCCCGCTCACCCACTGCTCGCGCGCGATCGCGGCCGCTCCGTGGCAGGCGACGCAGTGCGTCTCGTAGGTGCAGAAGCCGGCGAGCACCTGCGCCTTGCTGACGGAAGACGGAGGTCGGACGTGCGCGGCGTGCCGCCGGACCGAGTGGATCATCGTCTCGTGGGTGATCCACTCGGTCAACATCGTGTGAGGGTGCGAGGCGGCGACCTTGAACAGCCCCGACTTCACGAACGCGAAGACGCCGGCGGGGACCACCGCGACGATCGCGATCGCCGCTCCGATCAGCATGTGGTGCAGCTTCTCTCGACGCACGCCCGGTCAACGCGGCAGCGGGCAATTCGTTGTGCCCGCGTGACGAATTGCGCGAAAGCAAAAAGGCAAGAACCGTCAACTCAACAAACATTCGAGCGCGTAAATCGATGGCCATGAAGACATTCTTCCTCATGGCCCTGCTCACCGCCGCGACTGCGCAGCCCGCGTTCGCATCCGACAACCTCGAAGGACCGACCGCCGTCGTCCGCTACACCGAGAGCGACTTCGCGACCGTGGATGCACGAGCGAAGCTCGAGCAGCGGACGGAACGCGCTGTCCGCGCTTTGTGCGATGAACCGGGGCTCAGGACGGCTGCAGCTCATCGGGCATCGAACGCGTGCATCGATCAGGCGCTGAAGGATGTCTCTCGGTTGCCCGAGACATTTGAGCCCCAACAACGCCGAACGGAATCTGTTTTGCCGACGAGAGGCGCGGCGGATTCGACGAACCGCGCGAAATGTCGCGTTTATGCCGCTTCGAGCTTTCTCGCCGCCCGCTTGCGCTCGTGCGGGTCGAGGAAGCGCTTGCGGATCCGGATCGCCTTGGGCGTGACCTCGACCAGTTCGTCGTCCTGAATATAGGCGATCGCCTGCTCTAGGCTCATCCGCCGAGGCGGCGTTAGGCGAATGCCTTCGTCCTTGGGGCCCGACGCGCGGAAGTTGGTGAGCTGCTTCGACTTCAGCGGATTGACCTCGAGATCCTGCGTCTTCGCATTCTCGCCGACCACCATACCTTCGTAGAGCATCTCGCCAGGCGAGACGAACAGCACGCCGCGGTCCTCCAGCGCACTCAGCGCATAGGCAACGGCCGGTCCCTGCTCCATCGAGATGAGGACGCCGTTCTGGCGTCCGGCAATCGGCCCCTTGTACGGGCCATAGCGTTCGAACAGGCGGTTCATGATGCCTGTGCCGCGCGTGTCGGACAAAAACTCCCCGTGATAGCCGATCAGGCCGCGCGACGGCGCCGAGAAGGTCAGCCGCGTCTTGCCGCCGCCCGAGGGACGCATGTCGGTCATGTCCGCCTTGCGCATCGCCATCTTGTCGATGACGGTGCCGGAGAATTCATCGTCGACGTCGACGACGACGGTCTCATAGGGCTCTTCGCGGCCGTTCGGCCCATCGCGGAACAGCACGCGCGGACGGCTGATGCCGAGCTCGAAACCTTCGCGGCGGAGCGTTTCGATCAGAACCCCGAGCTGAAGCTCGCCGCGACCGGCGACTTCGAAGCTGTCGTTGTCGGCGGCCATGGTGACCCGGATCGCTACATTGCCTTCGGCTTCGCGCTCCAGCCGCTCGCGGATGACACGGCTCTGGACCTTGTCGCCGTCGCGGCCCGCGAAGGGGCTGTCGTTGACCGAAAAGCTCATCGCCAGCGTGGGCGGGTCGATCGGCCGCGCGTGCAACGGTGCAGCGACCGAAGGATCGGCGAAGGTGTTGGAGACGGTGGCCTTGATCAGGCCGGCGATGGCGACGATTTCGCCGGCTTCGGCGCTCGCGACCGGGACGCGTTCGAGGCCGCGGAAGGCGAAGACCTTGGTCGCGCGCCCTTCCTCGACGACGTTGCCGTTCACGTCGAGGGCCTTGATCGGCATGTTGACGCTCAGTTTGCCGCTGTCGATCCGGCCGGTCAGAATTCGGCCGAGAAACGGGTCGCGGTCGAGCAAGGTGGCGAGCATCCGGAAAGGACCGGCGTCGACCCGCGGCGGCGGGACGTGGCTGACGATCGTCTCGAAGAGCGGCGTGAGGTCGCCCGAGCGGACGTCGTCGGTGAGGCCCGCGTAGCCCGCGCGGCCGCTCGCGTAGAGCGTCGGAAAGTCGAGCTGCTCGTCATTCGCGTCGAGATTGAGGAACAGCTCGAAGACTTCGTCGAGCACTTCGGCAGGGCGCGCATCGGGACGGTCGATCTTGTTGACCACGACGATCGGCTTGAGGCCGAGCGCGAGCGCCTTGCCGGTGACGAACTTGGTCTGGGGCATCGGGCCCTCGGCGGCGTCGACGAGCAGGATCACGCCGTCGACCATCGACAGGATCCGTTCCACCTCGGCGCCGAAGTCGGCGTGGCCGGGCGTGTCGACGATGTTGATGTGCGTTCCGTTCCACTCGACCGACGTGCATTTGGCGAGGATGGTGATCCCCCGCTCCTTCTCGAGGTCGTTGGAATCCATCGCGCGCTCTTCAACGCGCTGGTTGTCGCGGAACGTCCCCGACTGGCGGAAGAGCTGGTCGACGAGCGTCGTCTTGCCGTGATCGACGTGGGCGATAATCGCCACGTTCCTGAGGTTCATCACATTTTCCTGAATTTTCGAGCGGCGCCCGTAGCGGAAACGGCGCCTTGTTGCAACGCAACATGGGACGAAGCGGCGGCTTTACAAGCCGCCCTAATGGCCGCGTTCGAGGATCTCGATCGCCCGCTCGATGGCGCGAAGTTCGCTGTTGGCGAGCCGCTCGAGCTTGTGAAGCAGGCTCGAGCTTCCGGCCGTCGGCTTACTCATTCGCTCGCGTCCGCCCTGGGTCAGCCGAAGCGCAAGACGGCGGCGGTTGCCGGGGTCCTGCGTGCGCTCGACCAGCCCCGCGCGAACCAGAGTGTCGATGGACCGGCTGACCGCCGGAGCGCCGCGTCCGACGGTCTTCGCGACCTCGTTCAGAGTCGCCGGTTCGTTCGCCGCGACCGCCGACAGCAGCTGCCGCCTCGCGCGCTCGGCGCGCTCGCGCGGATCGTCGGCAGCCCACATCTGCGCCACGGCCCCAAACCGGGCTGCGATTGCCTGCGGTGTCGATCCTCCGATCATGATTGCACCCTAGCAAACATTTTTCGCTGTTCAACATTGCTGTCGCGCATCGTCATTGCTAGGAGCGGAAGCAACGAAGCAATCCAGCGCGCGCCGAAGTTTTGGATTGCCGCGCGCCGTCCGCGCTCGCAATGACAATGACGTGAGCGATCGCCCGCCTCTCCCGCCCAACGTCTGGGTACTCGGCTTCGTCAGCCTGTTCATGGACCTGTCGAGCGAGATCTATCACGCGCTGCTGCCGGCGTTCATCACCATCGTACTCGGTCTTCCCGCGACCGCACTGGGCGCGATCGACGGGATCGCGGAAGCGACCGCGAATTTCGCCAAGCTCTTCTCGGGCCGCCTGTCCGACCGGAGCCTCAGGCGCAAGCCGTGGATCATGGCCGGCTATGGCATCGCCGCGCTCTCAAAGCCGCTGTTCCCGCTCGCGAGCAGCGCGCCGCTGGTCATGCTCGCGCGTTTCGCCGACCGCATCGGCAAAGGCATCCGCGGAAGCCCGCGCGACGCGATGATCGCCGACGAGACTCCGCCCGAAATCCGCGGCCGCGCGTTCGGGCTGAGGCAGACGCTCGACACCGCCGGAGCCCTGCTCGCGCCGCTTGCGGCAATCGGATTGATGGTCTGGCTCGCGAGCAATATCCGCGCCGTATTCTGGATCGCGATCATTCCTGCGGCGGTGTCGTTCCTGCTAGCGTGGCTGGCGCTGCGCGAACCCGAAGAGCATCACGCTCCGCTCAAGCGCTCACCATTCTTCGCCGGCTTCCGCAAGCTCGACGATGAAACCAAGCGCCTGCTCAAGGTCGGTTTCCTGTTCACGCTCGCGCGCTTTTCGGAAGCATTCCTGATCCTGAAAGGGATCGACATCGGCCTTAGCGAAGCGATGTCGCCGCTAACGCTTGCCGTCTTCAATCTCGTCTATGTCGTGCTCGCCTACCCCGCCGGAGCGCTCAGCGACCGGATGCGCCCGCGCTCGATCCTGATGGCGGGGATCGTGGTCCTGATCGCCGGCAATATCGTTCTCGCCGAGACCGCCAGCTTCGTCGGGTTGATCATCGGCACTGCTCTGTGGGGCGCCCACATGGCGCTCACGCAGGGGATCTTCTCGCGCATGGTCGCGGACAGCGCGCCCGAGGAGCTGCGCGCGACCAGCTTCGGCGCTTTCTATTTCGTGACGGGCGTCGGCGCGCTGCTCGCGAGCCTCGGCGCAGGATGGCTGTGGGACCGGCAGGGATCGTCGGCGACGTTCCTCACGAGCGCTGCGATTGCGGCCGTGGCGCTGGCGATGCTGAGCTTGCTTGGGGAGGAGCGTTCCTCCCCATCGCGGTAGCGACGGGGAGGGGAACCATGCGAAGCATGGTGGAGGGGTGCTTTGCGCAGGCGCCTTCTACCCCTCCACCATTGAATCTCCGTTCAATGGTTCCCCTCCCCACGAGCTGCGCTCGCACGGACGAATGTCAGCCGGTAAACTTCTCGCCGTTCTCTGCCTTGTCGAGAAGCAGCTTCGAGAAGCTGAACTCGGGCTTCATTCGCTCTTCCTGGCGCTTCAATCCGTCGACGATCTTCTGAAGGCCCACGCTGTCCGCCCAGAACATCGGACCGCCGCGATAGACCGGCCAGCCATAGCCATAGACCCACACGACATCGATATCCGACGCGCGCTGGGCAATGCCTTCCTCGAGGATCTTCGCGCCCTCGTTGACCATCGTGTACAGGGTCCGCTCGACGATTTCCTCGTCGCTGATCTCGCGCCGCTTCACCCCCTGCTTGTTCGCGAAATCCTCGATGATCTGCTGCACGAGCGGCGACGGCGTCGGCCGGCGCTTCTCGTCGTAATCGTAGAATCCAGCACCCATTTTCTGACCCCAGCGATCGATCGCGCAGAGCGCGTCGCGAATCGTCTCGATGCGGTTGGGGTCGCGGTGCCAGCCGATATCGACGCCGGCGAGGTCGGCCATCTGGAACGGCCCCATCGGCATTCCGAACTCGACGTGCACGCGGTCGATCTGCTCGGGACTGGCGCCCTCGACGAGCAGCTTGGTCGCTTCGATCTGCCGCGGCATCAGCATCCGGTTGCCGATGAAGCCGTGGCACACGCCCGCGACCACCGGCACCTTGCGGATGCGCTTGCCGAGCTGCATCGCCGTCAGCAGCACGTCGGGCGCGGTTTGCGCGCCGCGCACGACCTCGAGCAGCTTCATGATGTTCGCCGGCGAGAAGAAGTGCATGCCGACCACGTCCGCGGGGCGTGAGATGCTTGCCGCGATCTCGTCGATGTTGAGGTAGGAGGTATTGGAAGCGAGGATCGCGCCGGACTTGGCGATCTTGTCGAGGCGAGCGAACACCTCCTTCTTCACGTCCATGTTCTCGTACACGGCCTCGATGATGAGGTCGCAATCGGCGAGCGCGGCGAAATCGAGCGTCGGCTGAAGATAGCCCATCGCCTTCTCGACCTGCTCAGCGGTGAGCTTGCCCTTGGCCGCACTCGCTTCGTAATTCCGGCGCATCACGCCGGTCCCGCGGTCGAGCGCTTGCCTGTCCATCTCGATGATCGTCACCGGAATGCCGGCGGAAAGGAAGTTCATCGAGATGCCGCCGCCCATCGTGCCTGCGCCGATCACGCCGACCTTGCGGATCGGCCGCGGCTCGGTGTCCTCGGGCAAGCCTTCGATCTTGTTCGCCTTGCGCTCGGCGAAGAAGAAATAGCGCTGTGCGGCAGACTGCTCGCCGCTCATCAGTTCCATGAACAGCTTGCGCTCGTCCATGACGCCCTCGGAGTACGGCTTCTCGGTCGCGATCCTGACCGCTTCGATGTTCTTGAGCGGCGCTTCGAAGCCGCGAAAGCGCTTCGCATTCTCGTTGCGGAACTCGTCGAAGATAGCCGGGTCCACGTCCGCCGTCCGGTCGTGCCGCTCGGACGACCTCGGGAGAGGACGGATGTCGCGCACTTCCTCGGCGAAGCCGACGGCGTGCGGGATGAGATCTCCCTCGGCGATGCGGTCGACGAGTCCGCATTCGAACGCCTGGTGTGCGCCGATCGGATTGCCCGTCGCGGTCATCTCGAGCGCCTTGCGCACGCCCGCCACCCGCGGAAGCCGCTGAGTTCCGCCCGCGCCGGGCAGAAGCCCGAGCTTCACTTCCGGCGTCCCCAGCTTCGCCGACTTGTCCGCCACCCGATAATGGCAGCCGAGCGCGACCTCGAGCCCGCCGCCAAGTGCCGTGCCGTGAATCGCGGCAACCACCGGTTTCGAGCAATTCTCGATCGTGTCGACGACGATCGGCAGCCACGGCTGCTGCGGCGGCTTGCCGAACTCGGTGATGTCCGCCCCAGCGAAGAAGGTCTGGCCTTCGCAGGCGATCACCACCGCCTTCACGCCGTCGTCGGCCTCGGCCTGACCAATCGCATCGACCAGTCCCTGGCGCACCGCTGTCGACAGCGCGTTGACCGGCGGATTGTTCGACAGGACGATCAGCACGTCGCCGTGCTTGCGGGTCGAGATCGGGCCGGTCTTGTCCATCACATCTTCCATGTCGCGTCTCCGGCTGAGCGCGCTAGGGCGCTGCTGACACGCTTGCAAGCCGGGGAACCGCACCGCTATCGATATGCGAATGGACGAACCCGCCGCACCCAAGGCGCGCGAGCTCAGGCGCCAGACTGCCGAAATCAAGCGCAGCGCGAACGCGGTGGCAGAGAGCGCCGGCGAGCTGACCGACAGCGCCGACCGGCGCACCATCCTTGCCGGCGACCGCACGCTGCTTGCGGCCGAGCGGACCTATGCGGCGTGGGTGCGGACCGCCCTTGCGGCGATGGCGAGCGGAGTCGGTGCACGCGCGCTGACCCACGACGTTCTTCCCGACTGGATCGGGAAGGTCAGCGGATCGCTGCTCGTGATCTTCGCCGGATTCTGCCTGATCGCCGCCGTGTGGCGCGAGATCCACGGGAGCCCGACGCCGCCCGCGCCCGACATGCGGCGGATCCCGATCGGCCTGCTGGTGCCGATGACCGGATTCCTGCTGCTGGTCGCGATTGCCGCTTTGATAGGGATTTGGGCGGCCTAGGCCGTCGTGCCCGCATCCGACCTGGTCTTGTATCCGCTGACCACGCCAAGAATGAAGCAGGTCGCGAGCGCAAGCTGGACCTTTCCGTCCGGGTCGTCCCAGCCGAAATATTTCGAGCCCCAGCCGAACAATGCAATGAACATGGCGATGGCGATGCCGACCATGCGGTCCTCCCGAGCGCCGGTGAAGAACTGACCAGCTTGTCGCCTATTTTCGGGTGTCAGGGTAAACAGAGGGTAAAGCTTGCCCCTGTTCTGCACCGCAGCCATAGGGGCGGCACGCTTGAAAAATTCACACAGGCTGGTCCCATGAAAGCGCGCGTTTTCATCACGCTAAAGTCCGGTGTCCTCGATCCGCAGGGCAAGGCCATCCACCACGCGCTCGAGGGGCTCGGGTTCGCCGGGGTCAACGATGTGCGCGCCGGCAAGCTGATCGAGCTCGATCTAGCCGACGGCACCACAGATTCCGAGATCGAGGACATGTGCCGGAAGCTCCTCGCCAACACAGTCATCGAGAATTTCCGCATCGAGCGGCTGGAGACCGCATGAAGAGCGCCGTCATCGTCTTTCCCGGGTCGAACTGCGACCGCGATCTCGCCGTTGCGCTGGAGCTGGTGACCGGCGCCAGGCCCGCGATGGTGTGGCACCGCGAAAGCGAGCTTCCCGAACGCACCGATTTCATCGGTATCCCCGGCGGCTTCTCCTACGGCGATTATTTGCGCTCGGGCGCAATGGCGGCGCGCTCGCCGGTGATGCGCGCGGTGAGGGACGCGGCGGAGCGCGGTGTGCCGGTGATCGGGATCTGCAACGGCTTCCAGGTGCTGACCGAGGCCGGGATGCTGCCCGGCGCGCTGATGCGCAACGCCGGCCTCAGCTTCGTCTGCCGCAACGTGCCGCTTCGGGTCGAGAACAGCCAGAGCCTGTTCACGGCGCAGTACAATGCGGACGAGGAGATCGCGCTCCCCGTCGCCCACCACGACGGCAACTACCAGGCTGACGAAGCCACGCTCGACCGCCTCGAAGGCGAAGGGCGGGTCGCGTTCCGCTACCTCGACGATTGCAACGGCTCGGCGCGGAGCATCGCCGGGATCCTCAACGATGCCGGCAACGTCCTCGGCCTGATGCCGCACCCCGAGCGCGCGGTAGAACCCGCCCACGGCCGCACCGACGGACGGCGGCTGTTCGAGGGATTGCTGAAGACGGTGAACGCCTAAGCATCCTTCGGTACGGCATTTCGGCTTCGCTCAATGCCTACTCAGGATGAGCGGAGTTCATGAAATGCCGCCCCGTATGACCCCCGCTCATCCTGAGTATGGACTGAGCGAGCGGAGCGAGACGAAGGCCCGTATCGAAGGACGGTCCTTCGAGACGCCATTTCGACACGCTCAATGGCTCCTCAGGACGAGCGGCGTGAGATAAGATCAATCTTGGATCGAGAAGGGCGTGAAATTCGTGCCGATGTCGTACACATCGACCCCTTCTTTGCGCTTCAGCCAGCCGACCACCGCGTATGTCACCGGCGTCAGCAACACTTCCCAGCTGACCTTCAGGATCACCTGGCTCAGCATGACCTCCGCGAGCGCGCTGACCGGCCAGTCGGTCATTCCGTAGAAGGCGAGCGGATAGAAGATCAGGCTGTCGACGCTTTCGCCGACGACCGTGCTGCCCCAGAAGCGAAGCCACAGGTTCTTGCCCTCGCTCCAGATTTTCAGCTTCGCCATCACCGTCGATTCGACGAAATCGCCGACGAAGAAGGCGCACATCGAGGCGACGATGATCCGCCATCCCGAGCCGAACACGCGTTCGTAGGCGCCCTGGCCGGTCCACCCTGGCGCCACCGGCAGATGCACGACCGTCCACTCCATCAGCGCCATGAACGCGAGCGCCACGAACCCGCACCAGATCGCGCGGCGGGCGCGAGCGTAACCGTACACTTCGGTCATCACGTCATCGATGAGATAAGAGACCGGGAAGAACAGAATGCCGGCGCCGAACGGCCACGCGCCGATCCACGGAAGCGTGACGAACGACCGCTTCTCGGCGCCGATCACGTTGGACAGCAGGATGTCGACGACGAAGGCGACGAGGACGAAATCGAAATAGCGGAAATGCGCGCGGCTGAGCGTCCGCGCCTCGACCTGCCGCAGCCCCTCCCCTTCGGCTTTCATGCGATGGACGCTAGCGCGGTTCCGGTTGGCGTCAATTGCGGAGACCGAGCTGCACTAGTGGCTGCTTCAGTGAAACGGCGACGCTATTTACAGTCAGCTGCAAACTTTCTCAAAAGCGGCCCGGGCTTGAGCTCTCGCCTCCATTCGCCGACCTGAAAGACGATGCGACGCTGAGCGTGTGAGATTGCTTGTTCCCGCCCATCACCTGCAAAGAGGCCACGATTTTCCACGCCTTGAAAGGCAGGAAGCGTCCATGACTGGTTGTCGACTGTCAGGGTAAATTCGCTTGTGCCCAAGGGGTAGTCGCCACCGGTCAAAAAGTAGGTTTGGCCCCCATCGCATTCGCCGACGAACTTCGTATTCTCTGAGTCGCCAAAGTTGTACGAGAGCAGAGCTTCATGCGCTCCGTGAGCAGGGCGATAGTTCCAGCCGACCATTGACTGCTTGGCGCTGCAGGCGAGTAACAGAAGCAGAAGTAAAGAGGCTCGCACGGTTTGCACATAGCGAGTTTGACGAGACTGACCGATTTTCACAATGGGCGCGAAAGCTGGCGCTCGCGTCCTCCCCATTTTTTTGACCCGCTGACGACCATTTGCGGTTACTTCTGCCGCCACGCGCCCGTAGCTCAGCTGGATAGAGCACGAGCCTTCTAAGCTTGGGGTCGCAGGTTCGAGTCCTGCCGGGCGCGCCAGTCTGGAGGTTCCAATGCGCGCAATCGCTCTCTTCGCCGCAGCCGCAGTAATCGCCGCACCCGCTTTCGCGGACCCGCCGGACATCCATATCGATGTGCCGCATCGAAGCGGACTCGAAGTGAACGTAGTGGAGCACGACATCGCGCCGGGCCAGAGCTCCGGCTGGCACAAGCATCCGGGCTACGAAATCGCCTATGTTCTTTCGGGCGCGGCGAACGTCACCATCGGCGCATCGCCGATCCGCCATGTCTCGCAGGGCGAGACGTACGAGGTCGAACGGGGGACGCCGCACAACGTCACGAATGCGAGCACGACGGCACCGCTGGCGCTGCTCATCACCTGTCTGAAGGACAAGAACGCGCCCTGGAAAAGCCCGGCGCAACCCCCCTCGATCCGTTGACAAACCAGGGCAAGGCACCCGTCGTGAATTCAGGAGTACGCAAACAAGATGTGGAAACTCTTTCTATCGGCGCTATTTGGGTTGCTAGCCGGCTTAGTCGCATCTGGATTTCAGGCGCACCTACAAAACAAGCAGAGGAGAGAAGATCGCCTGGAGCGCCGCCGCGAATTTAAACGCGAGAAGGCAGAGCAGGTATTTCGTGAAGTCAGCGATCTCAGACAATCGTACCACGATAGCTCACTGCATGCGCTTCGACTTCTTTCTCAGGGAGAAAAGGTTGAAGCGCCGCCGACGCCCTCGAACTCCAAAGTTTCTGCGCTGCTACTCGTGTACTTTCCTGACTGCGTTCCATTGTTAAACGATTTGGACCGCGACATGCGTTCCATCGTCGAGAAATATGCAAACGAACTCCGAGAGGGCGACACGTACAAAAATCCCGACAAGATCAAAGGAATTCATGTGCTGCTCGCGCACGAATCCGCCCAGCGAGTCTCCCGATTCACGGAGGACCTTCGGCCGAAGCTCCAAGCAGAAATTAGTCAACTATGGTAACCGGGTGACTAGGGGACCAGCTTCCCCGGATTCATGATCCCGAGCGGGTCGAGCGCGTGCTTGATCGCGCGGAGGGCATGGACGCGTGCGGGCGACGCGAGGCGGGCGAGCTCGGCACGTTTGAGTTGGCCGATGCCGTGCTCGGCCGAGATCGAGCCGCCAGCGGCGGTCACGAGATCGTCGACGAAGCGCGTGATCTCGGCCCCTTCGCGTTCGTACCAATCGGGCGCGGCATGGTTGCCGGCGCGGACGTGGAAGTGGATGTTGCCGTCGCCGAGGTGGCCGAAGCCGCTGGCGGCGACGCCCGGGAAGCGGCGCTCGACGTCGGCGGACGCCTCGACGAGGAACCGCGGCATATCGGCGACGGAGACGGAGATGTCGTGCGCGAGCGTCTGCCCTTCGGTGCGCTCGGCTTCCGAAATGCTGTCGCGGAGTTTCCAGAACGCCCGGGCCTGCGCCTCGCTTGCGGCGATCACCGCGTCGTCGATGATCGCATCCTGCAGCGCTTCGCCGAGGAGCCGTTCGAGCTCGCTACCGATGTCATGGCTGAAATCCGCCGTCGTCGCTTCGACGAGCACATGCCACTTGTGCTCGCCCGAAAGCGGCGCGCGCGTATTGGGGATATGAGTGAGCACGAGCCGGAGCGAATCCTCGGGCACGAGCTCGAAGCCTTCGATGCTGCTGGTGCGCGCCTCGAGAAAGCGCAGCAGGTGGAGCGCGCGTGCGGGGCTCTCGATGCCCGCCCAGGCGACAGCGCGCCCCGCGATCGCCGGCAGGAGCCGGAGCGCCACGGCGCTGATCACGCCTAACGTCCCCTCAGCGCCGATCAGTAGCTGGTCGAGGCTGTAGCCGCGATTGTCCTTCTTCAGCCCGGAAAGGCCGTCGTAGACCGAGCCGTCGGGAAGCACCGCTTCGATACCGGCGACGAGCGAGCGCATCGTTCCGAACTTCAGCACCTGCGTGCCGCCCGCATTGGTCGAGGCGAGGCCGCCGATAGTGCAGCTCCCGCGCGCGCCCAGCGTCAGCGGAAAGCGCATCCCGATCTCGTGTGCAGCTTCGTGCAGCATTGCGAGAACGACTCCGGCCTCGGCGACAGCGAGCCGGTCATCCGCGCTGATCGAGCGAATGCGGTTCATCCGCCGCATCGACAACAGCAAGGCCGATCCGTCCGCAGGCGGCGTTGCCCCCGCCGCCATGCCGGTATTGCCACCCTGCGGGACGAGCGGCACGCGATGCTCGGCAGCGAGACGGACGATTTCCGCGACCTCCTCGGTCGAAGAGGGCGCGAGAATCGCCGGCGTGCTCCCGTGAACCCGGCCGCGCCAGTCGGTCGTCCACGGCTCGATTTCCTTGGGATCGGTGACGACGCCCTTGGGGCCGAGCCGCCGCTCCGCCTCGGCGATCAGCCGCGCCTGGCCTTCCGTCATGCGCGGCGCTTGGCACGCGACGCCGCGCGCGTCAAAGCAGCTGCATGGACACGCCGCCGATCACCATCGTCGTCGCACGCGCGCAGAACGGCGTCATCGGCCGGGATGGCAGGCTGCCGTGGCACATTGGTGCCGACCTCAGGCGGTTCAAGGCGCTGACCTTGGGAAGCGCGATGGTGATGGGCCGCAAGACGTTCGAGAGCCTTCCGGGATTGCTCCCCGGCAGGCGCCACATCGTGCTGACCCGCGACGCCGGATGGTCGGCTCAAGGCGCCGAAGTCGGCCACAGCGTCGAAGAAGCGCTGCGCCTGGCCAACGGTGAGCGCGTGTCGGTGATCGGAGGCGCCGACATTTTCGAGCTGTTCCTGCCGATCGCGGGCCGGATCGAGCTCACCGAAGTGCTTCGGGAAATCGAGGGGGACACGACGATGCCCGACCCGCGCAGCTCGGGCGGATGGCGCGAAACCTTCTCCGAAGATCACGGGAACGAGCCGCTGCCCTTCCGCTTCGTCACGCTCGAGCGCGCCTAGACGGCTCCGTCGAGGATGACGTCGATCTCGGCCGCCACTTGATCGATCGGCGCCATGCCGTCGACGCGGTGCAGCAAGCGTCGCTCCTCGTAATAAGGGAGGATCGGCTCGGTCTTGGCCCGGTATTCGGCCATGCGCGTGCGCACCGTCTGCTCGTTGTCGTCCTTGCGCCGCTTGAACTCGGTCGATCCGCAGACGTCGCACACGGCCGGCACCTTCGTCGGGCGGAACACGTCATGATAGCCGGTGCCGCACTTGGCACAGCTGAAGCGGCCGACGATCCGCTCGACCAGCGCGTCCTCGTCTACGTCGAGCTCGATCACCTGGTCGAGCTTCCGCCCGCGCTCGGTCAGCAGCAGGTCGAGCGCCTCGGCCTGCGCACGGGTCCGAGGGAAGCCGTCGAAGATCGCGCCCTGCTCGGCAGCGGCGTCGAGCCGCTCGCCGATCAGCGCGCTGACGATCGCGTCGCTGACCAGCTCGCCGCGCTCCATGACGGCCTTCGCCTTGCGCCCGATCGGCGTGCCCGCAGCGACCGCCTCGCGCAGCATGTCGCCGGTCGACAGCTGGACCATGCCGCGTGCGGCCTGAAGCCGAGCCGCCTGCGTGCCCTTGCCCGCGCCCGGCGGGCCGAGGAGGATGATGTTCAGCATCACGTGTCCTTCGATACGCGACTTCGACTTCGCTCAGTCGCTACTCAGGATGAGCGGGGAAGAAAACCGCTCATGCTGAGTAGGCGCTGAGGAAGCGAAGCGCCTCGAAGTGCCGTATCGAAGCACGGATGACCTACCGCCGCCGCGGCGTGGTCTTGAGCTTCGCCTTCTTGATAAGGTCGCCGTATTGGTGCGCGATCAAATGGCTCTGGATCTGGCTCACCGTGTCCATGGTCACGTTGACGACGATCAGCAGGCTGGTTCCGCCGAGCTGGATGTTGAGCCCCGCTTGCGCCGACAGGATCTGCGGGATGAGGCAGATCAGCACGAGGTAGGCCGCACCGACGACGGTGATTCGGTTGAGGACGTAATCGAAATAATCCTCGGTCGCCTTGCCGGGGCGGATGCCCGGGATGAAACCGCCGTGGCGCTTCAGATTGTCGGCGGTTTCCTCGCTGTTGAACTGCACCGCGGTGTAGAAGAAGGTGAAGAACGCGATGCCGATCCCGTACAGCGCCATGTAGGCCGGGGCATGCGGCTGAAGGTAGGTGCTGATCGTGATCAGCCAGTCGCTCGCACCGCCGGTGCCGCCGCGATTGCCCGCCCAGTTGAGGATTGTCAGCGGCATCAGCAGCAGCGACGAGGCGAAGATCGGCGGGATCACGCCCGCGGTGTTGAGCTTGATCGGCAGGTGCGAGCGCTCCTGCTGCATCCCGCGCACGGTCTGCCGCTTGGGATATTGGATCAGCACCCGCCGCTGCGCCCGCTCCATGAAGCAGATGAACAGCACCAGCGCGATGCTGAGGACGATGATCCCGAACACGAGAATCCCGCTCAGCGACCCCGAGCGGCTGCCCTCGAGAAGCTGGCCGACGGCCTGCGGAAGGCGGGCGACGATGCCCGCCATGATGATCAGCGACACGCCGTTGCCGATGCCGCGGCTGGTGATCTGCTCACCGATCCACATCAGGAACAGGGTTCCACCGACGAGGCTGACGGTGCCCGCGACCTCGAACAGGAATCCCGGCGCTACCACCGCCTGGATTCCCTGCCGGATCGATTGCGATTCGAGCCCCTTCACCGCGAGATAGCCCTGCACCAGGGTGATCGCGACGGTGAGGTAGCGGGTGTATTGATTGAGCTTCTTGCGCCCGCTCTCGCCCTCTTTCTTGAGCGCCTTCCATGGCTCGTAGAGCGTGCCGCCGAGCTGCACGACGATCGACGCCGTGATGTACGGCATGACGCCGAGCGCAACGATGGAGAAGCGCTGCAGCGCGCCGCCGGAGAAGGTGTTGAAGACGTCGAGGATGCCGCCACTCTGCGTCTGGTAGAGCGCCGCCATCGCCGCGGGATCGATGCCCGGGACGGGAACGAACGACAGCAAGCGGAACAGGATCAGGCCGCCGACCGTGAACCACAGCCTTCGCTTTAGCTCGGTCGCTTTCTGGAAATTGGCGAACGTGATGCTGGAGGCAAGATGTTCGGCTGCGGATGCCATTGAGTTAGCGGTCCTCGAAAATTGGACCGCTCATCCTGAGTAGCCGGTGAGCTTGTCGAACCGGCGTATCGAAGGATGTCCTTCGATACGGGCCTTCGACTTCGCTCAGTCCCTACTCAGGATGAGCGGGGAATGAGGCGGTATATAGTGCACCTGCTCGCGTTGTCAGGCCTTCGCTGCGGACTTGCGCGAACCCTTTTTCGCTGCAGCGAGCTCGGCCGGCTTCCTCGGCTCGATGATCTCAATCGAGCCGCCGGCCTTCTCGACCGCCTCACGCGCGCCCTTCGACACGCCCGCGACCTTGAACGCGAGCTTGGCGTTCAGCTCGCCTTTGCCGAGCAGCCGGACCCCGTCCTTGCCGCCGCGTGCGAGCCCTGCGGCCTTGAGCGCGTCGTGGTCGAGCGTGCCCTTGGTCTCCAGCTTGCCGCCGTCGATCGCCTTCTGGACGGCGCCGATGTTCACTTCGGCATAGTCCTTGGCGAAGATGTTGTTGAAGCCGCGCTTCGGCAGCCGCATGTGGAGCGGCATCTGGCCGCCCTCGAAGCCGGCGATGCTGACGCCCGAGCGCGACTTGGCGCCCTTCTGCCCGCGCCCGGCGGTCTTGCCGAGTCCCGAGCCGATGCCCCGGCCCACGCGAACGCGGCCCTGGCGCGCGCCCTTGTTGTCACGAAGTTCGTTGAGTTTCATGTTCCTGCACTCGCTTTCGCTTTTGTCGCACAGTTCCCCGGCGAAGGCCGGGGTCCAGTCGTAGAAAAAACAGCCGCCGGAAGGCGGCTCCTGGGCCCCGGCCTTCGCCGGGGTACAGTCCGGTTAAGCGGCCCCCTCGACCGCCACCAGATGCGCCACCTTCTTCACCTGGCCCATGACGTCGGGCGTGCCTTCGACTTCGACGGTGCGGCCGAGCTTGTTGAGCCCGAGGCCGACCAGCGTCGCCCGCTGAGTCTTGTCGCGGCGGATCGGCGATCCGGTCTGGGTAATCTTGATCTTCGCCATTGATGCTTACTCCGCGATCGCTTCGGCCTGAGCTTCGGCTTCGGCGGCATTGGCGCCGCCGCGACCGAGCAGGTCGGCGACCTTCTTGCCGCGCCGCTGGGCGACCGAGCGCGGACTGGTCTGCTCCTTCAGCGCCTCGAACGTCGCACGGATCATATTGTAGGGGTTTGACGTGCCGACGGACTTGGTGACCACGTCGGCAACTCCGAGGCTCTCGAAGATTGCGCGCATCGGGCCGCCGGC
>JAICXO010000046.1 GCA_025980335.1 Sphingomonas sp.
GAAAAGCGACCGCGAAACAAGGCGGATGGGCCGAAGGCGATAATCGGCCGCTTAGGCCGCAGCCCTTTTCGCCGGCACCAGCGAAGCGACCGCGTCTGCCTCGACGGCTGCCGACAGCAGATGGCCCTGGGCCATGTGGCAGCCCATCGCTTTGAGAAGGTCGAGCTGCCCGGCAGTTTCGACGCCTTCGGCAATGACTTCGATCGACAGGCTCGCCGCGAGCCTCACCACCGCAGTCACAATCGCGGCGATCTCGTCATTCTCGGTCATCTGCTGGATGAACGACATGTCGACCTTGACGACGTCGACCGGGAAATCGCGCAGGTGCGACAGCGATGAGGAGCCGGTGCCGAAATCGTCGAGCGAGACCCTGATGTCGGCCGCCTTGAGCGCGGCGAGCGCCCGAGCGACATGGTCGGCGGCTCGGCCCACGAATGCGTGCTCCGTGACTTCGACCTCGAAATGGCTCGGCGAAAGGCTGTGTTCGGCAATGGTCGCGAGAAACCGCTCGGCATAATCGTCGCGCAGGAACTCCGCCGGAGCGGCATTGATCGCCACCCGCCCGACGTCGAGCCCCGCGTCGATCCAGGATCGCACGTCTGCAGCGACCTTGTGCTGCATCAGTTCGCCGATTTTGGCCGCGAGCTCGTAATCGGCAAACGCCTCCTCGACCGTCGCGGGAAGCTGCAGGCCGCGCCGGGGATCGCGCCAGCGAAGCAGCGCCTCGAGACCCGCAAGCCGTCCGCCTTCGAGCTCGAACTTGGGCTGATAAACTGGAACCACAGTCCTGTCCGTGACCGCGCCGCGCGCGCGGCGGAGCTGCGTCGCGCTTCGTTCCGCGTCGTCGCGCATGTAGGCGTCGAACAGCCGCGTACCGCCGCGGCCTTCATGCTTGAGGGCGTAGAGTGCCGTGTCGGCGCTCTTGAACAGGTCGTTCGCGGTGCGCGCGTCGTTCGGGAACAGGGCACCGCCGATGCTCGCGCCGGCGCTGATGCTGCGCCTTTCAGTCCGCAGCGGAGCAACGATCTGCGCGAGCAGCTGGTCTCCGAGGGTGCGAAGCACGTCGGTGGTCGGCGAATGCTCGAGGATGATCGCGAACTCGTCGCCGCCGATGCGGGCCACGAAATCGGTTTTGCGCACGCCCTCGCGCAGCCGCGTGCCGATCGTTCTCAGGAGCTCGTCGCCCGCGCTGTGGCCGAGCGAATCGTTGACGTGCTTGAAATGGTCGAGATCGATCAGCAGCAGCCCGACCCGCGCACCGGTTTCCATCGCCCGCAGCGTCGCCGCCTGGAGCCGCGCCTGAAACGCTCGCCGATTGGGAAGCTCGGTCAGTGCGTCATGCTCGCTCGCCCAGCGCAGATGTTCCGACCGCTCGCGCTCGGCGGTCACGTCGCGGGAAACCGAGAGCACTCCCTTGGGCGATCCGTCGTCGTCGAGCACGGGCAAAGTGACGGCATCCCACCATCGCTGAGTGCCCCGGGCAGTCGGGCCAGGACCCTCCAAACGGACCGACTCGCCCTCGGCCGCCCGCTGTATGGCGTCGCCGATTATCGCGCTGATTTTGCCGCTCCAGAAGTCCGACCAATGCTTCCCGCGGGTTTCCGCCAGCGACGGAAGCTCTAGCGCCGTAATGCCCGCGGAATTCACATATTCGAACCTGCCGTCCGAATCGAACAGGATGACGCAATCGGTGCTCGTTTCCAGGATCGTCCTGTAGAGCCTTTCGCTCTCGCGCAGCGCGCGCTCGGCCCCCTTGCGCATACTTTCCACCTGGCGCCGCCGATGCAGCAGGAGGGAAGCGATCAGGCCCATCCATGCAAGCGCGATCGCGGCGAACCACGATTCGGTCGTGACAATGTGCCGCTCGAAGGTGATTCGATCGATGCGGAATTGCTGAGTGCCCAGCGACCCGTCGGTGCCCGTGGCGAATTCCATCGCCACGATGTTCTCGAACGATGGGCGCGCGAGTTCCGGCGGTGCCCTGGTCTGGTTCTTCCACCATTCGGCGACCGCGAAATCGGTGAGCTTCAGCACCAGATCCTGAGTCCCGTCGGCGATCGGATAGCTTGCCTGGTCGACCTTGTCGGCGGCATTGGCGAGCGCCGCATCGCGCGGATCATGATCCTTGAGGGTAATCCGGACCAGCTTTCCGGTGCCGTGGTAGCTCACGACGAGGCGGACCTGCTCGAACCGGCTCAGATCCAGCCCGCTTCCGTCGTGCTTGCGGTCAAATAGCAGGCCGAACCCGCAATAAGGCCACTCCATTCCGCCGCGAAGCGTGCAGGTCCATGTCAGCGGCCGGGCGTCGGCTGAGACAGTCGAGGTGCCGCCGTTCGTGCTGTCGTCGTAATCGTATGCGTAGAAAGCCTTGCCCGACGCGGCGGGCGTGAATTCTATCGTCCGGCGCGTCAGCGGCTCGCGAAAGCCGACGGCGAGCACCGTTGCCGCGACAGCGAGCGCGACGATAGCCTCGACTGAGAGCAGTTGACGTACCGCCAATGATGGAAAGCGCACGCGCAGGACCCCCGTGAGCGCGCCTGTTGGCCCGAAACTGCTTAAATCCTCGTTACCCGCCCGGCGGATATCGGCTGTTATTTCGCCATTTCACCGCGACGACGGGGTTGTGCGGCGCTAGGGGTCGCCCCATGAACCCAGACCAACTTGCCGATCGGGTCGCGCGCACGATGTTCGCCGCGGAGGGGACGGGAGCGGCCTGGGGCCTGACGATCGAGGAAGTGCGCGAAGACTATGCGCGCGTCTCGATGGTCGTCCGCGCCGACATGCTCAACGGCCATGGCTTCGCGCATGGAGGCATGATCTTCGCCCTTGCCGACAGCGCGTTCGCTTATGTCTGCAACGGCGCCAATCACGCCAGCATGGCGGCCCAGGCATCCATCGTCTTCCTCGACAAGGTGGGCGAAGGGGAGACGCTGATTGCCGAAGCGGAGGAAGTCGCGCGCGAGGGCCGGGCTGGAGTGACCCGCGTGGCGGTGGTAGCAGGGGACGGAAGGACAGTGGCCGAGTTCACCGGCTATTCGCGAACGCTCGGCGGAACGATCATCGACTGAGCGCCGCGTGCCTGCCTTTCAGCCGGACCGCCTGGACGATCAGCACGATCCCGCTTGCAAAAGCGAAGAATGCGATCAGCCACGCCGCGGACAGGATCGTCGCCGCAGGATAGGGGATCACCAGCGCGATGATCCCGATTCCGAGCAGGACGGAGATCACGCCCGAGAGCCCGAGCAGCCACTCGCCCTCCATTTCCCTCCGCAGCCTGACGGCGGCGACCACCTCCAGAATTCCGGTGATGATCGCCCAGGCAGCGAGCATCACCACCGCGAGGAATGCGTAGGTGAAGGTCGCGATCAGCGGCATGACCAGGAACAGGATTCCGATGAGAATCCCGATGATGCCGCTGAAGACCATCGCGCCCCAACGGTGGCCCGGCTCGTGCGCGCCGCGCACCCCGGCGATGAGCGATGCGATCCCGTCGATCAGGCAATAAGCTGCGAAGATCATCGTGAACGCGAAGACGGCACTCAGCGGAAAGACGATCGCGCCGATGCCGAGCAGCAGCGCGATGATTCCGCGAAACATGAACCATCCCCAATTGTGCGCCGGCACGTGCCATGTGCCGGCCGTCGCCGTCTCGGCTGCCATCGGAATTCTCCTGATCTGCGATTTCGTTCGTTCACTTGAGGAAACGATGGAGCGCCGGATGGGTTCGGAAACCTGATCCGCCTCATTTGAACCGCGGCACCTCAAGGGCTACATCGAGCTCATGTACACGACCGAGCTTCAGAAGACGGCCACGATCGAGAATCTCGAGGACCCCAAGCTGCTCGATGCGTTCGAAGCCCGTGTCGCCGCGGATGATTTCATCGAGCCCAAGGATTGGATGCCCGAAGCCTATCGCCGCACGCTGACGCGGCAGATCAGCCAGCATGCGCATTCAGAGATCGTCGGCATGCTCCCAGAGGGCAATTGGATCACCCGGGCGCCGTCGCTTCGCCGGAAGGCGATCTTGCTCGCCAAGGTGCAGGACGAGGCGGGGCACGGGCTTTACCTTTACTGCGCTGCGGAGACGCTCGGCACCAGCCGCGAGGAAATGGTCGAGGCGCTTCACTCGGGGAAAGCGAAATACTCTACCATCTTCAATTATCCGACGCTCACCTGGGCGGACATCGGCGCGATCGGCTGGCTGGTCGACGGCGCGGCGATCATGAACCAGGTGCCGCTGCAGCGTACCAGCTACGGCCCCTATGCCCGCGCGATGGTCCGTATCTGCAAGGAAGAGAGCTTTCACCAGCGCCAGGGCTACGAGATCATGATTGCGATGGCGAACGGCTCGCCGGAGCAGAAGCGCATGGCGCAGGACGCGCTCGACCGCTGGTGGTGGCCGAGCCTGATGATGTTCGGGCCGCCGGACGAGAATAGCCCGAACACCGCGCAATCGATGCGCTGGCGGATCAAGCGCGAGACCAATGACGAGCTCCGCCAGAAGTTCGTCGACATCACGGTGCCGCAGGCCGAATTCCTCGGGCTGAAGGTGCCCGACCCGGACCTCGAGTGGAACGAGGAGAAGGGCGGCTACGACTTCGGCGACATCGATTGGGAAGAATTCTACGCTGTCGTGCGCGGCGAAGGCCCGGTCGCGAAGGAGCGGATGAAGGCGCGACGGGAAGCGTGGGATGAGGGGGCGTGGGTCCGCGAGGCGGCGGCGGCGCATGAGGCCAAGCGCAAGCAGAGGAAGGCCGCGTGATGCTCCTCCCCCTCAGGGGGAGGTGGCGGCGCGAAGCGCTGACGGAGGGGGCCTGTTCCTCTCGCACCCCCTCCGCCGCTTCGCGGCATCTCCCCCAAGGGGGGAGAAGGTAGATGTCCAGTGACTGGCCGCTCTGGGAAGTCTTCGTCCGCGCTAAAGGCGGTCTTTCGCATCGCCACGTTGGCAGCGTTCATGCTCCTGACGCGGAGCTCGCGCTCGCGCATGCGCGGGACACCTACACGCGGCGACTCGAAGGCGTGAGCCTGTGGGTCGTTCCGTCGGCCGAGATCGTCGCTTCCGATCCCGAGCAGGCGGGCGAGCTGTTCGAGCCCGCCGAGAGCAAGATCTATCGCCACCCGACCTTCTACGACATCCCCGACGAGGTGAAGCACATATGACCTCGCGTTCGGGGGCACAGCTCGACCCCCGCACCGACTACCTCCTGCGCCTCGGGGACGACGCGCTCATTCTTGGTCAGCGGCTAAGCGAATGGTGCGGCCACGGGCCGGTGCTCGAGGTGGACATCAGCCTCGCCAACCTGGCGCTCGACCTCATCGGCCAGGCGACGCTGCTGCTCGGGGAAGCTGGCGATGCCGACCAGCTCGCGTTTCACCGCGATGTGCTCGATTTCAGAAACTGCCTGCTCGTCGAGCAGCCCAACGGCGACTTCGCGCAGACGATCGCCCGGCACCTGCTGTACACGACCTGGCAGCACATGCTGCTGCGACGGCTGACTCAATCGTCCGACAAGTTCCTCCGGGAGTTCGCCGCCAAGGCCGTCAAGGAAGTTGCCTACCACCAGGATCTGGCGAGCGACTGGACCATTCGCCTCGGGGACGGCACCGAAGAGAGCGCACGCCGCATGGCTGAAGGGCTCGAGTGGAATTGGCGGTTCATTCCTGAGTTGTTCGAGGTCGACGCGGCGATGCAGGCTGTGATCGATGCGGGCATCGCGCCGGACCCGCGCGGGTTCGAGCAAGAATATCGCTCGGCGATTGCGTCGGTCCTCGCCCAAGCGCAGCTGGAACCCCCTGAGGACCAGCGCCCGATTCTCGGCGGCCGCCGCGGCCATCATAGCGAACATCTCGGGCATCTGCTCGCGCCGATGCAGTTCCTGCCGCGCACCTATCCGGACGCCAAGTGGTAGTCTAACCGCACCAGCATGGCCGAGCATTTCCACGCGCTCCGCGTTGCCCAGATCGTTCCCGAGACCAGTGAAGCCAATTCGATCCGTTTCGAAATGCCGCCCGAGCTGCGCGACCGCTTCGCGTTCAAGGCAGGGCAGCACCTGACTCTCCGAGCGACGCTCGGCGGGGAGGAAGTGCGCCGTAACTATTCGCTTTGCACTGCTCCCGACGAGCAGGACTGGATGGTGACGGTCAAGCGCATCGGCGGTGGATTGTTCTCCAACTGGGTCGGCGACCGGCTGAAGCCCGGAGACACGATCGACGTCATGCCGCCGCACGGCAGCTTCACCACCGACTTCGCTCCCGAGCGCTTGCGTCACCTCGTCGGCATCGCCGGGGGCTCCGGAATCACGCCGGTCATGTCGCTGATCAAATCGACTATGAAGTACGAACCGGGGAGCCGGTTCACCTTGCTCTACGGCAACCGCGACAGCTCGTCCGTGATCTTCCTCGAAGCTCTTGCCGCCCTAAAAGACAAGTATCTCGAGCGCTTCGAAATCTATCATTTCCTCGATCAGGAAGAGCAGGACATCGCACTGTTCAACGGCATGCTGAACCGGGAACGGCTCGACGACGCGGTTCCGGCTCTGGTGCCCGATGCCGCAGATGTGGATGGATGGTTCATCTGCGGACCCGGACCGATGATGGACGCAGCCGAAGGCATACTCCTCGACCGCAGCGTGCCGAAGGAACGAATCCACATCGAGCGCTTCACCGCCGACCGGCCGGCTGACGCGGGCTCGCGCGAAATCGCCGAGCTGCAGACGCAGGCGGAGGGACTCAGCGTCTCTGTGACCCTCGACGGCCGGACTCGGCGCGTGCCGTTCACCGCCGGCAACATCCTCGACAGCGCGCGCACCGCAGGGCTTCCCGCGCCGTTCGCGTGCAAAGCGGGCGTGTGCGCGACGTGCCGCGCCAAGGTCACTCGGGGCAAGGTCGAAATGGCGGTGCACTACGGGCTAACCGATGAAGAGGTTGCGGAGGGCTATGTCCTCACCTGCCAGTCGGTCCCGCTCGGCGATGGAGTCGCCGTCGATTACGACGCTTAGATCCCCGGCGAAGGCCGGGACCCAGGAGCGTGGAAGCGCTGCTGTCGCAGCGCCCTGGACCCCGGCTTCCGCCGGGGAACGAGAAGCGCTATCCGCCTTTGCATGCTGAGTGAAACGCACGCACGCACTCGCGGCCTCGCCGATCTCCCCCCCGTCCACAGCGATTCGCTGATTGCACTGATCGGCATGGTCAACGCCGATCCGCGGCCCGACAAGATCGACGTGGGCGTCGGTGTGTTCCGCGACGGCGCAGGCAACACGCCCATCCTCTCGGTGATCAAGGATGCCGAGGCGCGGCTGCTCGCGACGCAGAAGACCAAGGCCTATCTCGGAAGCGCGGGCGACAAGCGCTTCGCCGAGCTGCTGCGCCCGATCCTTCTCGGCGAACATGCAGGCGACGACCGCATCGCGGGTCTTCAGACACCCGGCGGCTGCGGCGCGCTGCGGCTCGGCTTTGAGCTTCTCGCGGCCGCGAACCGGCAGGCGCGCGTGTTCATCGGATCGCCGACCTGGCCCAATCACCCGCCGATCGTTCACGCTGTCGGGCTGACCGCGGTCGACTATCCGTTCTACGAGCGCGGACAGGGCGTGATCCGCTTCGAGGACATGCTCGCCGCATTCCGCTCGGGCGAGCCGGGCGACATCGCGCTGCTCCACGGCTGCTGCCACAACCCGACCGGAGCCGAGCTCGACGAAGGCCAGTGGCGGCAGGTCCGCGACGTGGTCGTCGAGCGCGGGTTGGTCCCCTTCGTGGACATCGCCTACCAGGGTTTCGGCCGCGGCCTCGACGAGGATGCGTTCGGGCTGCGGCTGCTGCTCGACAGCTGCGACGAGATGATCGTCGCCCAGAGCTGCGACAAGAATTTCAGCGTCTATCGCGATCGCGTCGGTTCGCTGTGGATCAAGAGCGGGTCGCCTGAGACTACGGCAAAAGCGATGGGTCACGTCTTTCAGATCGCACGTGAGATGTGGTCGATGCCGCCCGACCACGGCGCCGCTTCGGTCCGCATCGTGCTCGACGATCCCGAGCTGAAGGCGCGCTGGCTGGTCGAGCTCGCCGGCATGCGCGACCGGATCAACGCGGTGCGCCAGCGGATCGCCGCGGCCGATCCGCGGCTCGCCTACATCGGCCGGCAGTACGGCATGTTCTCGATGCTTCCGCTCAGCAAAGAGCAGGTGCTGAAGCTGCGCACCGACGAGGCGATTTACATGGCCGAATCCGGCCGCTTCAACGTGGTCGGGATGGGCGACGACCAGATCGACCGATTTACCGCCGCCGTGATCGGGGCGATGGCCTCCTGATCATGGCTGACCGCGACCCTGGCAAGGTTTCCGCCGACGTGAACTGGCGCGAGGTCGCAAGGCTCGTCCTCACCAGCCGGGAGATGGACCGGATCGAGGAAGAAGAGCTCGTTCCAGCAAAGAAGGTTCTCTACCAGTTCAGCGCGCGCGGTCACGACATGGCGCAGGTGCTGCTCGGGTTGCAGCTCAAGGACGGCGACGGCGTGTTCGGCTATTACCGTTCGCGGCCCCTGCTGCTCTCGCTAGGCGTGGCCCTTGCCGATGCGCTCGGTTCCGGGATGGGCCTCGCGGGCGGCTATTCCAACGGGCGCGACATCGGCGTCGTCTTCAACTTCCCGAACTCCGGCGGTCCGCACGCCTTTCCCATGTCCGGCGGGGTAGGGGCGCAATACACGCCCGCGGCCGGCTACGCACAGGCGATCGCTTACAAGCAGCACGTGCTGAAGGAAGGCCCCCTCGACGCGATCGCGGTCGTTCTCGGCGGCGATGCGAGCTGTGCGACTGGCGGCTTCTGGTCGGCGCTGACGATCGCCACGACGCAGAAGCTGCCGCTGCTCTTCTACGTCGAGGACAATGGCTACGGCATATCGGTGCCGTCCGAATACCAGACGCCCGGCAAGGACATCGCCGCCAATCTCGCAAGCTTCGCCGGCCTCACGGTCCTCAACGGCGACGGTACCGATCCTGCGGAAGCGGCGATGCTGGTCGAACGCGCGGTCGGCCTCGTCCGAGAGCATCAGGCGCCGGTCCTGCTTCGTCTCACCGTCCCACGGCTCGAGGGGCACAGCGCGCAGGACACCCAGGCCTACAAGAGCGATGCGGAGGTCGAAGCCGAATGGGCGCGCGACCCGCTGCCGAAACTGAAGAAGCATTGCGCGCGCGTCCAGCTCGGTGTTGAGCAATGGGCGGACCTCGAGCGCGAAGCGGCGTGGCAGGTGCAGGCTGCAGTCGCGGAGGCGGAGGCGCGCGGCGTGTCCTCGCCCGAGCAGGTCACGAGCAACGTCTTCTACGAAGGCGAGCTGCAGCAGGTCGGCGGGCTTTGGAACAGCGGCTATGAGCTGCCGCCCTCGACCAAGCAGGCGTCCCCGTCCGGGCAGCGGATCAACATGGTCACCGCAATCCGCCGCGTGCTCGATCAGGAGCTCGAATCCAATCCGCGCGTGCTGGTGTTCGGCGAGGACGTGGGGCCCAAGGGCGGCGTCCATGCGGTGACGCTCGGACTCCAGGAGAAGTTCGGCCGCGAACGCGTGTTCGACACGTCGCTGAACGAGGAGGGCATCGTCGGGCGCGCCGTCGGCATGGCGCTCGCCGGACTCATGCCTGTGCCTGAAATCCAGTTTCGCAAATATGCCGAGCCCGCGTCCGAGCAGATCCACGACGCGGGCACGATGCGCTGGCGCACCAACAACCGCTTCGCCGCCCCGATGGTGCTGCGCATTCCCGGCGGCTTCTTCAAGTGCGGCGACCCATGGCATTCGATGACCAACGAGGTCGAGTTCGTGCACAACCCGGGCTGGAAGGTTGCGGTACCTTCCAACGCAGAGGACGCCGTCGGGCTGCTGCGCGGGAGCCTGCGGGCCAACGATCCCGTGATCTTCTTCGAACATCGCGCGATGCTCGACGACAGCTGGGCGCGGCGCGCGTGGCCGGGTGACGATTACGTGCTTCCGTTCGGCCGAGCGAAGAAGACGCGGGAAGGCGACCGGATCACGATCGTGACATGGGGTGCGATGGTTCCACGCTGCGAGGCCGCTGCCGAAGGACATAGCGCCGACGTGATCGATCTTCGAACGCTACAGCCCTGGGACCGCGAGACGGTTCTCGACAGCGTCCGCCGCACGCGCCGCTGCCTGATCGTCCACGAAGATCTGCGCACCGGCGGTTTCGGCGCGGAGATCGCCGCGGTGATCGCCGACGAAGCGTTCCTCGACCTCGACGCGCCGGTCGCGCGCGTGACCATGCCGGACATACCGAGCCCGCATCATCCCAGGCTGATGGAGTGGGCGCTCCCCGGACCCGAGCAAATCCGCGCCGAAATCCACCGGCTGGTGGGGTTCTGAGCTTGATCGAAGTGCGGGTTCCCGACGAGCAGGAGGGCACGAAGGCGGTCGTGCGTGCATGGCTCAAGCAGGTGGGCGATACAGTCGCGGAGAATGATCCGCTGGTGGAACTCGAGACCGACAAGGTCACGCAGGAGGTGCCCGCGCCGGTCGCGGGCGTGCTCACCGAGATTGTTCTTGAGACGGATGCGGAAGCGGTGCCCGGGGCGCTGCTGGCGAGGATCAGCACCGACCGCACCCCGGCGAAGGCCGGGGCCCAGGGCGATGCGCAAGCAGCGCCTTCTTCTTTTGCAGCGGCTGACGCTGCTCCTGGGCCCTGGCCTTCTCCGGGGCACGAGTCACGCCTATCTCCCTCCGTCCGCCGCGCGCTTCAGCAGAACGGCATCGACCCCACCCGAATCCAGGGCACCGGTCGAAACGGCCGGATCACCCGCGAGGACGTCGACCGCGCGGTCGCGGAAGCGACCGTCGTCACCGTCGGTCCGCCGACCACCGCCGAGCCGCGGCATTTCGAGGCCCATGACATCCCGCACGATCGAATGCGTCTTACCATCGCCGAGAACATGACTCGCGCGGTCGCCGAGCAGCCGCACGTGACAGCGGTGTTCGAGGCCGACTTCTCGGCGGTTGCTGCGCACAAGGCGGCGATGGCCGCGCGCGGCGTGAAGCTTAGCTATACCGCCTACATCGTCAAAGCGGCGGCCGAGGCAATGATCGCTGCTCCCGCGATCAACGGCCGCTGGGAAAATGACCGCATCGCGATTTCGCCGACCATTGATGTCGGCGTCGGCACAGCGCTTGGCGAGAAGGGGCTTGTCGTTCCCGTCGTGAAGGATGTGGGCAAGCTCAGTCTCGAGCAGATCGGCGCGAAACTCGACGAGCTCACCCGTCGCGCCCGCGACGGCAAGCTCGAGCGCTCGGACGTGTCCGGCGGCAGCTTCACCGTCTCCAACCATGGCGTCTCGGGTTCGCTGCTCGCCGCGCCGATCATCCTCCACTCCGGTCAGGCGGCGATCCTCGGAATCGGCAAGCTCGAAAAGCGCGTCGTGGTGCGCGAGATCGGCGGCGAGGATGCGATTCTGGTGCGTCCGATGGCGTATGTGACTCTCACCATCGACCACCGGGTCGTTGATGGCCACCAGACGAATGCGTGGTTGGCGCGCTTCGTCGAAGTCATCGAAGGATGGGCCCCCGCCTGAACCGTCATTGCGAGGAGCCGTAGGCGACGCCGCAATCCACTCGGCCGCTGGATTGCTTCGCTGCGCTCGCAATGACTGCCTAGATATTCGTCTGATCGGGCGGGACGTTCTCGGGCAGAGTCGCGGCGCCTTCTTCTTCGTGGCAGGCGAGATCCGCGCCGACGGCGTAGCAGGTCATCGACAGCGACCCCATTGCGTATCCGCGGATCAGCGGGGCCATCGATTCGGCCGATTCCGCTGCGACCCCCGCGATGTAGAGCAGCGGGATGAAGTGGTCGGGCGTGGGCACGGCAAGCGCATAATCGGGATGTTCGGTGACCCGGAGAATGTCGCCCGGACTGTTTTGCAGCTGATCCGCGACCGAATCGTCGAGCCGCTGCGCCCAGTCGAACCCTTCGTCGGGGCGGCTCGATTCCACGCGGCGGAGATTGTGGACCACGTTGCCGCTGCCGAGGATCATCACGTCTCTGTCGCGAAGCGGAGCGAGCTTGCGGCCGAGGTCGACATGATAATCGAGCGGCTTCAACGCGTTGATCGACAGCTGGACGACGGGGACGTCCGCTTTGGGATAGAGGTGCGCAAGCACGCTCCATGTGCCGTGGTCGAGGCCCCACTGATCGCCGTCGAGCCCGCACCAGATCGGCGCGACGGTGTCGACCACCTCGGCGGCAAGTGCCGCATCGCCGGGCGCCGGATAATCGAACGCGAACAGCTCGGGCGGGAAGCCGTAGAAGTCGTGGATCGTGCGCGGCAGCGGCATCGCGGTCACCGCCGTCGCGCCGAAGAACCAGTGCGCGGATATCACGAGCAGCGCCCGCGGCCGCGGCAGTTGCTTGCCGAACGAGCGCCAGGCGCGAGTGAACCCGTTGAGCTCGAGCGTGTTCATGGGGCTCCCATGCCCGATGAACAGTGCCGGCATTCGCCTCATCGCCCGCGCCTCCTCGCCGTAGGAACGCCGTTGCCGGTGGGCGGTTCAGTCGGCACTCGAACGGAAGCGCCGCGATGCCTGAAATCGGCACGATCATGCTCCAGACCGCCGAGCCGTGCCAAGTGCAGAAGCTCGCTCCGGTGTAGAATGGAACGCGGTGGCGCGCGGCGCGCTGTCGCGCCGTGAGCGATCCTCCACCAAGTGGCGAAGCCCGCTTCGCGCGCCGCGCGCTGACTGTGATCGCGCTCGCGGCGGTCGCGCTGCTGCTTTGGCAGCTTCGCACCGTCCTCGTCCTCCTGTTCGGCGCGGTGGTGATGGGCACCATCTTCCGGGCAATTGCCGAGCCGATGTCGAAGCATCTGAGGCTTCCCGACGGAGTCGCGGTACTCGTCTCGGTGCTGCTGATCATTGGCATCCTTGCGGGCGTCGGGTGGCTTCTCGGCCAGCAGATTTCGGCCCAGACCGATGCGCTGACCCAGGCGCTGCCCGCCGCGCTTGGACGCGTCGACCAGTGGCTCGGCGGCTTCGGGCTGTCGCACCCCTTCCAGACCTGGCTCGCCCAGCTCCACAGCAACGGGGGAACCCTGGTGTCGCGGTTCGGCAGCTGGCTTTCGTCGGCGAGCAGCGGCGTCGCGAATTTCCTCATCGTCTTCTTCGGCGGCGCGTTCCTCGCCTCGGAACCGCGCTTCTACCGCACCGGCGCGATCAAGCTCATCCCCGAGGCGAAGCGCGGCGTGTTCGCCCAGGCGATGGACGAGTCCGAGCATGCGCTCAGGCTGTGGCTCAAGGGCGAGCTCATCGCCATGCTCGTCATCGGCACGATGACCGGCGCAGGCCTGTGGCTGCTCGGGGTGCAGTCGTGGCTCGTGCTCGGAATCCTCGCGGGCTTCTTCGAATTCATCCCGTTCGCAGGGCCGATCCTGTCGGCAATCCCCGGCGTGCTCATCGCTTTGGTCCAGAGCCCGCAGCTCGCGCTGTGGACGGGGCTCATGTACGTCTTCGTCCAGCACTCCGAAGCCTATTTGATCCAGCCGATCATCCAGCAATATGCAGTCGACGTGCCCGCCGTGGTGCTGCTCTTCTCGCTGCTCGCCTTCGCGGTGCTGTTCGGGCCGATCGGAATCCTGTTCGCGGCGCCCCTCTCCGTCGTCAGCTTCGTCATGGTGAAGCGTCTGTATGTGATCGAGGCGCTCGACACGGCGACGCCGATCCCCGGCGAGGAAAAGGGTTAGATTTCGAGCACGACGTACGGCTTGCCGAACAGCGGCCTCAGCACGAATTGCGCGACATTGTAGACCGGCTTGCCGAGCGGCGTCACGCCCTCGTAGCTTCCGTGGTGGGCGTGGCCGTGGACCACCGCCTTCACATGATCGAAGCGGTCGATCGGCTCGCACAGCCGCTGCGACCCGAGATACTGAAAAATGGCCGGCGGCTCGCCTTCGATGGTGCCGAGGATCGGCGAATAGTGAAGGACGGCGACGCTCCGGTCGGTGCGCAGCGTGCGCAGCTGATTCTCGAGCTTGCGCGCTTCGGCGAGCACTTCGTCGACCATCGCCTTGACGATCGGCTCGCCGAACGGTGCGAGCTCGCCGCGCCCGAAGCCGCCGAGGAAGCCCTTGACGCCGGCAAAACCGACTCCCTCGATCTCGACCGCCTGCTCGTCGAGCACCGTCATTCCCGCGTCGCGAAGGATCGAGCAGACCTTGTCCGGCTGGCCGCACTCGTAATCGTGATTGCCGAGCACGCCGAGCACCGGGATCGGGCACGCGCGGATGTCTTCGGCCAGAATCTCCGCCTCCTTCGTTTTCCCGAAGTTGGTGAGATCGCCGCACAGCACGAGCACATCGGCCGCGCTGGCGATTTCGGCGAACATCTCGCGATAGGGCGCGACGCTGTCCTCCATCACGTGGAGATCGCCGACGGCCGCAACGCGGAGCTTGCCGCCCTTCGCTTCAGTCGCCGCCATATTGCTCTTCAAGGTTGCCGACCGGTTCGGAGAAGCCCCATTTCTCGACGTCGATCGCGTAATCGCGCGGACTGAAGATGCGGCCGCGGCAGACCTTTTTTCCCGGGCCTTTCACGTCGGTCTGGTCGTTCAGGCGCTCGAGCAGCTCGTCCATCAGCCACTTCGGGATCACGTCGCGCTCGCTCGGGTAGATGAAACGGAAATTGAGCAGCGCGATCAGCAGGACTTCCCAGTAAAGCTCCATGTGGCTGAGCAGCTGCTGCCAATTGACCTCCTTGTGGCGCTTCAGCATCATGTGGGCGACGTCCGCACCGTCGTAGCGGTGATGGTCCTGAACGAAGATTTTGGACCAGATGAACTGCGTCGGCGGCACCAGCTTCACCTTCGCTCCGAACAGCTCGGCGGTCGGCGCGCCTTCGAACCACTCGTCGGTCACGTGCGTGGTCACCGTCGGCATGTTGTAGATGATGTCGACGAACAGCTTCCCCCGGGTGATGCGGGCGAGCCAGCGCTCGTCAACGATCTCGCAATCGAACCCGTTATCCTTGAAATAGGTCAGCATCTTCAGCGCGTCGCCGGCCTTGGCGAACACGTCGACGTCCTTGGTCGGCCGGTCGATGCCGGTGTAGCTCGCGAGCGCGTAGGTGCCGGAGAGCAGGAACGGGATGCCGGACTTCGCCATCAGCTGAAGCACTTCCGAATAGAAGGCCTCGGCAGCTGGCGAAGGCTGGAGAAGGGCGCCCCTGGGCTTGTCCTTGACCTGCTGGTCCATGCGCCGGCTCAACGGCAGGTGGGGGAGCGCGGTTCCGCCCGGCGCTACTGGAAATGGCAGCAGGCGTGCGCTTGCGCTGCCTAGACCGACTCCACCATCGGCACGAACAGCTGCTCGTGGTGCGCGGCCATGCCGCGGACTCGCTCTTCGTAGGACTCGGCCAACTGCACGTGCACCCGGCGGACGCGCGGGTCTCGCGCATTGAGCGCGGCGGTGCGCTCTTCCGACGCCCGGCGACGGTAATAGCTCAGGTCATTGGTCATGGCGGCCGCCCCGAGATCGCCAGCGCGCCTCGCCCCGCACGAGTCGCTAACCGGAAATTATCCACAGTTTCGCCGAATTTGCGAGTGACCTGAATCACTTAAGTGAAGCAACTATTGCACAGCGGACTCGTGAGCCCGTCAGACTGCCTCCCGCGGAGCCAGCGCATCCGGCGCTTGTCGCCGAACGGCGGCGTCGCTAAGTCCGCGCCCACGCACCCGTAGCTCAGCTGGATAGAGCGCTGCCCTCCGAAGGCAGAGGCCACAGGTTCGAATCCTGTCGGGTGCGCCACGAAACAGGGCGTCTCCCACGCGGAGGCGCCCTGTTTCGTTGTGGACCCATGCAGGTCGAACCTTCCGTTCGGAGTCGGAGCGAAGCGGAGACGACCGAGCACCGCGAGGGCAATCCTGTCGGGTGCGCCAGCTCCACACGTCCGTCATTGCGAGGCTCCGAAGGAGCCGCGGCAATCAGACGCCGCGATGAATTGCTTCACTACGCTCGCAATGACGAGCCGAGAAATCGGCCCAGCGCCTCGTGCAGCCGCGCGCGTGCCGAGCCGACGATCATCCCGACGTGGCCTGACCGAATCGCGATGCGCTCACCGGCCGGCACCGTGGCGGCGGGGGCGATGCGGTCGTGCTCGGCGGTGAGGTGGAGCGCCGGAACCGCGAGCTCGTCGCTCCCGATCCACTCGCCCGAGCCGGGCAGGTCCTTGCCGAACAGATCCTCAATCAGCTCCTTCGCTGCGGGGTAGGGCACTGGCTCGCCCTCGTTCGCCCATTCCTCGAGCTCGACGAAACGGCGGGCTTCCGGGCTGTCGGGCGGGAGACGGCCGAACTCGGCGAACTTGCGCACGGTGCGTTCCGGATCGAGCGACCAGAACGCCGCTTGCAGCACTTCCATCGGCAGCGCGCCAAGCTGCTTCGCAGCGCTTTCCGACTGGCGCCACATGTCGCCGAGCGCGTGCTTCGAGGCCTCGGGATAACCCGCGAAATGCCATGGTGCGGCGATGGTGACGAGGCGCTCGACCTCGACGATGTTGGCGGCGCCAATCGCCATCGTGCCGCCGAGGCAATAGCCGATCAGCGCAACCGGCTCGCCGATCCGGGCCAGAAGCGGAAGAAGCAGCTCCTCGATGTGGCCGGCAACCGAGAGGCTCGACCGCTCGTCGGCCTTGCCCCAGTCGAGCAGCAGCGCACGGCGCCCCGTGCGCGCGATCGCCGCCGTCAGCGACACCTGCTCGTCGAGGTCGAGAATGCGCGGCGGGTTGATCAGCGACGGCACCACCAGCGCCGGGGGACCGCTGCCGCCATGGTCGCGGAGCGATACGCCGGCGATCCGCGCGACCTCCGGCTTCGCGGGCGGCCGCTCCTGACGCGGCGCGCGCTCGTAGGCGCGAAGGCCAGCGAGCGCCTCGCGTGCGAGCTCGGGATTGCGCTGGGACACGTCGCGGACGAGTTCCAGGAACAGCGGCAGCGGACGCGGGGCTCTTTCGCCGGCGCCTTCGTGTTGCGGTGCACTATGCTCCGGTAGTAGGGCCATGCTCCACGAGTGTGGGAGTGATCCATGGCCAAGTCCACCGGCAAGGTGACGATCAAGAAATACGCCAACCGGCGGCTCTACGACACCGAAAGCTCGACCTACATCACCCTCGACCGGCTCGCGCAGATGGTGCGCGAAGGGCGCGAGTTCGAAGTCGTCGACGCCAAGAGCGGCGAGGATATCACGCGGCAGGTGCTCACTCAGATCATCGTCGATGAGGAAGCGCGCGGTGCAACCATGCTTCCGCTGAACTTTCTCAAGCAGCTGATCGGCCTCTATGGCAATTCAATGCAGAATTTCGTGCCGCAATATCTCGAAGCCGCGATGGACGCGTTCCAGCGCAACCGGAGCGCGGTGAAGGACGCGTTCGGCGGCAACATGCTCGCCGACATCGCCAAGCGGAACATGGCGATGTTCGAAGGTGCAACTCAGGCCTTCACGGGCAAGCCGACGCCCAATGCGAAGCCGAGTGGCAGCCCGGACCCCAACGATCTCGATGAGCTCAAAGCCGAGCTTGCCGCGCTTCAGGCCAAAGTCGACAAGCTCGGCCGCTGATCGCGATGCTTTTCCCGATTGCTGCAGCGCTCGCGCTGACCGCCGACGCGACGCCGAACGTCGCGGGCACGCCGGTCCAGTCGAACCTCGAATATTCGATGCCGATCGAGGGCTCGTGGGTTTACGCGCCGGGAAGCGACGGCAGCCAGGCGACCTTCTACAATTCCAGCCGCCAGCCGCAGCTGACCATCCAGTGCACCCGGTCGACGCGGCGAATCGCGCTGCTCAAGCCCGGCGCGGCGGCACCGTCGATGTGGATTTGGACGAGCTCGGAGAAGAAGAGCCTGCCGGCGACCTACGATTCGGGCGCGGCGCGCGTCAGGGCCGAGCTCGGCGCCTACGACCCGCTGCTCGACGCGATCGCCGCCAGCCGTGGGCGGATCGGGTTCAGCACGTCGGGGCTCGAAGCGCTGGTCGTGCCGCCATGGGCGGACGTCGGCCGGGTGATCGAGGATTGCCGCGTCTGAATCGCGGCACGAAGCGGCGAAGTCTGACGCAAATTGGCAGGATTACAAGTCTTGTGTTCGCGCCGGAGAAAACTCATCTTCTATTTGGCTTCAACGCAGCGAAAGGAGGTGATCCGATGTCTCATGGTTCAGCAGGGAGGTCGGAAAGGGGTGTTCGTTCGCTCTAGATGCTGACGGACGGCCACATCTCCGGCCGCTGACCATGTCGAAGGGCATCGCTGCGATCCGCGGCGGTGCCCTTTAACATATCTGCAGTGCACGCATCCGCCGCGCGTTCGAATTTTGCCGCTGGTGCAATTGCGCGATTCCTAATTCATTAGGGACCCGGAACGGCCTTAATGTGGCTTTCCACGGCGCCGAGGGAGATTGAAGATGGCGAAAACCGCACGCACGA
>JAICXO010000096.1 GCA_025980335.1 Sphingomonas sp.
AGGTCGCGGGCGATCTGCTCGACGTCGCGGCCGACATAGCCGACTTCGGTGAACTTGGTCGCCTCCACCTTCACGAACGGCGCATCGGCGAGCTTCGCCAGCCGCCGGCTGATCTCGGTCTTGCCGCAGCCGGTCGGGCCGATCATCAGGATGTTCTTGGGCGTCACCTCGTCACGCAATTCGGGGGCGAGCTGCTGACGGCGCCAGCGATTGCGAAGCGCGACGGCGACCGCCTTCTTCGCATCGTCCTGGCCGACGATATGCTCGTCGAGCGCGGCGACAATCGCCTTCGGGGTCAGCTTGTCCTTGAGCATTTCGGCTTGCTCCCCAGCCTGGGGGATCGTGGTCTGATAGTTCATCTCACGAGGAATGTCGGGGCCGGCGCCGGTCACTTCAAGCGGTGCAGCGGAAGCGCGAGAAGAAGCGCTGATGCGAGGCGATGATCCGCTGGATCGTCGCGGGATCGGGCGTGGTATCCCACTCGTCGAGCTCGAACGTGCCGCCGAGGATGATGCCGTCGGGCCGCGGGAACATGTAGCCGGGATTTCCGGTGAACGCATACTGCACTTCCGGCTGCGGCTCGAGAATCGCGAGCTGGCCGCGCGCCGGCCGCAGATCCAAGTCGTTGAAGAGCGCGCGGCTGCCGAGGCCGGTGCAGTTGAAGATGAGGCTCTCGGGAAGGGCGCTGATGTCAGCGGGTGAGCCGAACTTCCGCACCTCGATTTTGCCGCCGGCGATTTCCACGTCGCGCAGCATCTGCCGGAGATAGCGGCCGGTCTCGACGTACATCGTGTCGTAGCGGAGCACGCTGTCGAGCGGGAATGGATGCTCGGCGGTCGAGAGCAGGCGGTTGAACGGCGGGAACGTATCGAGCAGCCGCGCTTCGGGGGTGTTGCGTTCGACATAGGTCGGCAGCCAGCGGATGCCGTAATCGTCCCCGACCATGATCTGGAACCGGCGCCAGCTGTAGTCGAGTGCCCGGGTGAACTGCGCCTTGAACTCCGGCGTCACCGCATCGTCGTCGAACACTGCATAAGGGTGGAACTGGCCGCCCGCGATGTTCGAGGTCGTCTCGGGCGGAAGCGCGGCAGTGTAGATCGTGACGGGAAAGCCAGCCTGCTGCACCAGGCGCGCAGTCGACAGGCCGACCGCGCCCGAGCCGAGCACCGCGACGGGCCCGCTGTGGTCCGGGAGCCCGAGCTCGGTGGCGAGCTTCGAGGTTCCCCAGCTGAGCGTGATGCCGCCGCCGCCGTGACCGTAATTGTGCACCAGCTTCTTGTCGCCAAGCGGCTCGGCGCGGACGACGAAACCGCTGCGGCGATACGGCCTCAACCCGGCGACCGCGCGGATGAGTCTACTCGGATCGGCGTCGACCGGCGGGAGCGGGGTGCAGCCGCTGGCGTGGCGCGTGCCGACGGTCGCGCAGCCGGACAGCAGGGCAACCGAAGCGGCAGCGAACTCACGACGACCCAGGAGCATTCTCGTCTCCCTATCGTCATTCCGGCGAAAGCGGGAATCCCGCTCGATTCACGCGCAGGCACGAAGAGGAAGGAAAGGCGCGAAGAAGTGCTGGATTCCTTCGTGGCTTCTTTTCTCCTTCGTGCCTTCGTGTGGAAAGGCAAAGCGGGTACCGGCTCGAGGCCGGGATGACGGATTACTCTATCGTCTCGACCGTCAGGCGATCGTTGGTGAAAACGCAGACTTCCGACGCAATCTGCATGGCGCGGCGTGCGAGCACTTCGGGGTCCTGCTCGTAATCGGTCAGCGCGCGCGCAGCGGACAATGCGTAATTGCCGCCCGATCCGATCGCGGCGATCCCGCCTTCCGGCTCGAGCACGTCGCCGTTGCCGGTCAGGATCAGCATCTGCTCGGCATCGGCGACGATCATCAGCGCTTCGAGGTTGCGGAGATACTTGTCCGTCCGCCAGTCCTTGGCCAGCTCGACCGCCGCCCGAAGCAGCTGACCATTATATTGCTCGAGCTTCTTCTCCAGCCGCTCGAACAGCGTGAAGGCGTCGGCGGTCGCGCCGGCGAAGCCGCCGATCACGTTCCCGTCGGCGCCGATGCGGCGGACCTTCTTCGCGTTGGGCTTCATCACCGTGTTGCCCATCGTCACCTGGCCGTCGCCGGCGATGACGGTCCTGCCGCCCTTCTTGACCCCGAGGATGGTCGTTCCGTGCCATTGTTCCATGCCGGTCATGTGGGGAGCGGTCGCCGTGCTGTTCAAGCGCGGCCCGCAAACATGAAGGTGGCCGCGCCGACGATGCAGCCGAAGGCGCCTAGATAGCGCCACCCGATCGGCTCCTTCAAAACAACGGCAGCGAAAACCGCGAACACGCTGAGCGTGATGATCTCCTGGATGATCTTGAGCTGCTCGCCGCTGAATCCGTGGAAATAGCCGATGCGGTTCGCGGGAACGGCGAAGCAATATTCGATCAGCGCGATGCTCCAGCCGATCAGGATCGCCGTGACCATCGGCAGGTGCGGGAACTTCAAATGCCCGTACCAGGCGAGCGTCATGAAGATGTTCGAGCAGATGAGGAGGAGGACGGTGGTCATGCGCTACTCCGATGAGCTGGTCCGCCCATGCTCGAAGCGGCGGTCCGGAATGATCCAGATGATGGAGACGGCGACGTAGCAGCCGACCGAGATGTAAGGCGATACGAATGCGCTGGGAATCGCCGCGAAATAGAGTGCGGTGCTGATCCATTCCTTTCCGCCTGTGCCGAGCGCGGTCTTGACTCGCGACGCATCGCCCTCAGCGGCGATCAGCGCGCGCTCGAGCAGCTGATAAGAAATGGCGCAGAGGATCAGGACAATGCCGAACGAGGCGACCGGCCAGGGCGTGATCCCGGCATCGTCGATCCACCGGATCACCAGCGGGACGAGGGTGAGCCAAAACAGCAAGGCATGGTTGGCCCACAGGACGCCGCCGGTAATCGTCCGCGCCGAGCTCATCAGATGGTGGTGGTTGTTCCAGTAGATGGCGACATTGATGAACGCGAGGAGGTAGGCGGTGAGCAGCGGGAGGACGTCGAGAACGGCCTGAAGCGTGGGCTGCGCCGGGAATTTCAGCTCGAGCACCATGATCGTCAGCACGATCGCGACCACGCCGTCGGTCAGCGCGTTGAGGCGGGAAGGGCTCATGGACTTGTCGGCTATGCCAGCAGAAAGCCTGCCGCATCGGTCAACCAGTGAACGATCATGTTCACCCACAGATTCCGCCGCCACAGGAAGACGGCAGTGAGCAATAGACCGCCCCAGCCGGCAATCAGCAGCTGGCCCGCGCCCCAATAGGACAAATGCGCATAGGTGAACGCCGCCCATGAGACGAGCGCAGCGAAGAGCCGGCTGCGACTCAGCTGTTCCAGCCGCGGAATGGGATAGCCGCGGAACAGAAGCTCTTCGGCGACCGCCGCGCGAGTCACGAGCAGGAACCGGTACCAGAAGGGCGTTTGCACGATGCCCTGGAACGCCGCCTTGTTCATGTGGAGGTGAAGCGCCGGGAACAGCAGACCGTAGATCAGGCCAATGCCGACGACCGACACGACGGCCGTGCCGAGCGCGATCAGGATGTCGCGCCAGTCAAGCCGCCGGAAGCCGATCGACGAAAATGGCCGCCGCTCCACGAGCGCGACGTAGAGAAGCAGGACGACGACCGCGATCCACCATAGCAGCTCGCCGCCGAGGAGCTTGCCGAGACCGCTATACTGCTTACCCCACGTTCCGAGCGGAAGCAGCGCGACGCCAAGGGTCAGCAGCAGCCCGATGATCGTCAGGACTGGCTGATTTCGACTCCGCGCCATGCGTTCCCCCTTCGCCCGAAAGCGGCTGCCGGCTTAACAGGTCAGTTGCGCGGCGTGTCAACCAGTGGAGAAGGTGCGCGACCGTTCGGTTGGGCGGCTTGCTGGCGCTCGCCGGCGGACGGCCGTGCTTCGTCTTGTGTGTTCGGTTCCACCGAGTGCTGCGCCTTTACCCAACCGATCAGTTCGTCGAGCTGGATCGCCTGCTCGGTCGCGGTGAGGGCGTCGGATTGAGGAAGTCCGTCTTCGCGGGCGGCTTGAGCAGGTCCGCTGGGGGTAGCGGATAGGCCGGGCATTGGTGCGCTTCCGCGAGTGCCGGGATCGGCTGCGGCGGCTGCGGCTTCGCCGCGCAGGCGCAGAGCAACAGCGCGAGCGGCGGCAAGGCGTTGTTCAAAGTCATTCGAGCTCCTTTGGTTGATGGTGCGCTGCTCGGCGGTGACTCGGGCGAGGTTCGCCTGGTCGGAGGCGCGGGCCGCGTCGGCGGCGGCGCGGTAGTTGGCGACGGTGCCGGCGAGCGCCGCCTGCTCGCCGGTGTAGAGCTGCTCGAAGCGGCCGCTCTCGCTCTTCCAGTGGCGGGTTTCGCCCTTCTGCAGGAGGAGGAGGACGCCGAGTGCGAGGCTGACTGCAATTCCCGCGATGCCCTGGATCCCGATCAGGCGAAGCAGGCTCATTCCGGCTCTCCCGACGATGCCTCGATCATGGCGCCGTCGCGGGTCGCTTCGACCTTGAGCCGGCCGACGGGTCCTCCGGCGAGAAGGCCGACGATGACGACGATCATCGCGGCAATGAAGCCGCCGAGCGACCAGCCGAAGATGAGGACGATGCTGTGCTCTTCAGCCGCGGACCAGCCGCCCCACATGAGGAGCGCGATCATCGCGATGGCGCAGCCGCCGCAGAAGATTCCGGCAGCAGCCGCGAGGAGTCCGTAAACGTAGCGCTGGCCTTCGGCGAACGTGACGGGCGGGGGAAGGGGTTTCATCGTTCGTCTCCGGATTCGATCTGGTGCAATCCGACACCTGTGCCGCCGATTCCGGGGGTTGTCGGAAGTGTCGGATTGATCGTCTTCAGCACGTCGAATCGCCAATTCGGTTCGCCAGCCACCCGTAAAGGAATGCCTCGTTGGCGGGGCGGCGCTCGGCGAGCCTCAGGTAGCGCTCGCCCTGGAGCGCTTCGAGCGCGCGAAGCAGCACCCGCTCGCCGCCGGTTCCCTGTTGGTCGCCCCCATCCGCGCCAACCGGCGGCGACGAGTCGCGCAGCGCGAGGAACGCGTCGAGCGCGGCGAGCGTCTGCGGGCCGATGCGCCCGTCGGGCACGAGGTCGGGATAGTCGTTCGCGTTGCGGTTGAGCGCGGTGAGCGCGCGTTGGAGGAAGGTGACGGCGACCGCCGGCCCCATGTTCGCGCCGGTGTCGAACAGCTCGGCAGCGACGCGCGCGCTGCGCTTCGCGACTTCGTCGAGCCGCGGCCGGAGCCAGTAGAGGCGCCGGTAGATCGCAACCGCTTCGGCGCGCGGCAGCTGGCGCATCGCACCGCGGTAGCCGTTCGCCCGGGCAACCGCTTCGGTGATGCCGAAGCAGGTCGGCCCGCCCTTGTCCGCCGGGTTGGCGACATAGCCGCCCTCGCGCTCGATCAGTCCGTCGATCAGCGCGTCCACATCGATCGTCTCGTCCATGGCGTTCTCCTCCGAGTCGCGGTGGAATAACCAAATAGGTGTGGTGTAGGAAAGCCGTGTGAACCATGCTCGGCAACCCGGACTCGATCCGGGTCTGCCTTTCGCTCACTCCAGGAAGAAAAGGGCGGGTCCCGGCTCAAGGCCGGGATGACGAGGGTAGCTGGCGCCGCTAGGCTGGCGTGATGAGATTAGGATTCCTGTTCCCGCTGGCTGTCGCCACAGTCGCACTCTCCACCCCGGCTTTCGCCAGGCTCAGCAAGCCCGAGCAGGTGATGGTCAGCACCGTCGACGCGGAGCAACAGCGGACGATCGCAATGCTCGAGCGCTGGGTCGACCAGAACAGCGGGACGATGAACGTGAAGGGCGTCGAGGCGGTCCGCGACATGATCGCGCCCGAGTTCACGCAGCTCGGCTTTACCACCCAGTGGGTCGACATGAGCGCGGTCGGACGCGCGGGTCACCTGATCGCGCGTCATGCGCACGGCAAGAGGCTGCTGCTGATCGGGCACCTCGACACGGTGTTCGAGCCGGACTCGCCGTTCCAGCGCTGGACCCGCGACGGCGACCGCGCGCACGGCGCCGGCTCGGGCGACGACAAGGGCGGCGATGCGGTGATCGTCGCCGCGCTTCGGGCGATGAAGGCCGCGGGCACGCTCAAAAAGGCGAACATCACGGTGTTCCTGACCGGCGACGAGGAGGATGCGGGGCGGCCGCTCTCGATCTCGCGGCGCGACCTCGTCGCCGAAGGCAAGAAGGCCGACGTCGCGCTCGACTTCGAGGACCTCGCGGTCGAGGACGGACCGAACGGCCCGATGGACATGGGCTCGACTGCACGGCGGAGCGCGGGCAGCTGGACGCTCACGGTCACCGGTCACGCGGCCCATTCGGCAGGCGTCGGCGCCGGCGATTATGGCGCGATCTACGATCTGGCGCGGATCATCGACCAGTTCCGTCGCGAGCTCCCCGAAGACAAGCTGACCTACAACGTCGGCCTGATCGGCGGCGGCCAGACGACGACTCTCGGGCCCGACAAGATCAGGCTCGAGGCGAGCGGAAAGACCAACATCATTGCGGCGACTGCGGTCGCGCGCGGCGACTTGAGGGCGATCAGCCAGGACCAGATCGACCGCGTCGAAGCGAAGATGCGGGCGATCGTCGCGCAACCGATGGCGGGGGCGCACGCCGAAATCAGCTTCGAGCCGGACATCTATCCGCCGATGGCGCCGACCGAGGGCAATCGGGCGACCCTCGCGGAGCTGAACGGCGTCAACCGCGACATGGGCCTGCCCGAAATGGGCGAGCTCGATGCGTCCAAGCGCGGCGCCGGCGACATCAGCTTCGTCGCCGCCGACGTGAGCGGTCTTGCAGGGATGGGCCCGTCGAGCGACGGATCGCACACGGCGTCGGAAACCGTCGACATCCCGTCGATCTTCAAGCAGGCGAAGCGCTCCGCGATCCTGATGAGCCGCCTCGCCGCCCAGCATCGCTGAGGCGGGACGGACTCCGACTTGGCGCTGAAGCCGGAGCGGTCGACTTAAGCCTTGCTATACTAGCGGCGGGCGCTCCGCTGGATTCGGGCGTGCCCGGCATCGGCCGCGGCACACCGCCGAAATCCTCAGGCGGCGTCGCGCGCTGCGTAGATCGCGGGGCGATAGCGCGGTTCGGGAATGTCGAAGCCGGCATCGCGCGCGGTCTCGATCCAGCCTTCGATCGCCTCGGCGGCATTCCTGATTGCTTCGGCGCGCGTGCTTCCGTGCGTCATGCAGCCGTGCAGATCGGGGACGTCGGCGATCCACAGGCCGTCCTCATCCGACCAGAAGAGGTTGATATGATAGTGCGGCTCGTTCACGCGTCGATATGTAGGCCGTAGTCCTCGATGAGTTCAAGCAAGAGCCGCACCTGATAACGGTGCGCCGACTTGCCGTCAGGATTGATCGTCAGCACCGTCGGTACCCGGCGATGTACGTAGTGACGATGGCTTCCCTTGGTCCGCTTGTGCTCCCACCCGAACGCATCCAGCAGCCGCTCAAAGTCGCGGAAGCTGACGATTGCGCCGGGATTGGCGAGAAGCTGCTCGTAGAGCTTCGATGGTTTGCTCATGATGCGGTGTATGCCACATCGCGACACTATTGGGGGTTGGCGTTATTGATTTTGGCGGTCCGGATCAGCGCCTGCCGCCGAACCTCGTCCTGCTCTGCTTTCCGAACCTGCCCTTGCGCGTGCCGGGCTTGCCTTCGTTGGAATTTCCGGGCCGGCGGGGCGCGGCGCGGTCGAGGTCGGGAATGCCGAGGTCGTCTTCCTCGAGCCGGCGGATCTCGTCGCGCAGGCGCGCGGCTTCTTCGAACTCGAGGTCGGCGGCGGCTTTCCGCATCCGCTCCTCGAGGTCGGCGAGATACGCCTTGAGGTTGTGACCGACGAGGTGCGGGCGCTCCTCGTCACCGGTGTCGACGACCACGCCGTCCCGGGTCGCGAGATGCGCCATGATGTCGTGGACGTTGCGCTTGATGCTTTCGGGCGTGATGCCGTGCTCTTCATTGTAGGCGAGCTGCTTTTCGCGGCGTCGGTCAGTTTCAGCGAGCGCTCGCTCGATCGATCCGGTGACCGTGTCGGCGTAGAGGATCACGCGACCCTCGACGTTGCGCGCGGCGCGGCCGATCGTCTGGATCAGCGAGGTTTCGGAGCGCAGGAAGCCTTCCTTGTCGGCGTCAAGGATCGCGACCAGGCCGCATTCGGGAATGTCGAGGCCCTCGCGCAGCAGGTTGATGCCCACCAGCACATCATAGACGCCGAGCCGCAGCTCGCGGATCAACTCGATGCGCTCGAGAGTCTCGACGTCCGAGTGCATGTACCGGACCTTCAGGCCCGCCTCGTGCAGATATTCCGTCAGATCCTCGGCCATGCGCTTGGTCAGCGTCGTGACCAGCGTGCGGTAGCCCTTCCTGGCGGTCAGCTTCGCCTCGTTGACGAGGTCGTCGACCTGATCCTCGACCGGCTTGATTTCGACCGGCGGGTCGATCAGCCCCGTGGGCCGGATCACCTGCTCGGAAAAGACGCCGCCGGTCTCGTTCATCTCCCACGGGCCGGGCGTCGCCGACACGAAGGTCGTCTGTGGGCGCATCGCGTCCCACTCATTGAAGCGCAGCGGGCGGTTGTCGATGCAGCTCGGAAGGCGGAAGCCGTATTCTGCGAGCGTGATCTTACGCCGGTGGTCGCCGCGAGCCATCGCGCCGATCTGCGGCACCGTCTGGTGGCTTTCGTCGATGAACAGAAGCGCGTTGTCCGGAAGATATTCGAACAATGTCGGCGGCGGCTCGCCGGGGAGGCGGCCGGTCAGGAAGCGCGAGTAATTCTCGATCCCCGCGCAGGAGCCGGTCGCGGCGATCATCTCGAGGTCGAAGTTTGTCCGCTGCTCGAGCCGCTGCAGTTCGAGGAGCCGTCCTTCCGCCTGCAATTCCTTCAGCCGCTCGGCGAGCTCATGCTTGATCGCCTCCATCGCCTGCTTGAGCGTCGGGCCGGGCGTCACATAGTGCGAGTTCGCATAGACCTTGATGCTGTCGAGCGAGGCGATGGTCTTGCCGGTGAGCGGGTCGAACTCGCTGATGTCCTCGATCTCGTCGCCGAAGAAGCTGACCCGCCACGCCATGTCCTCGTAGTGTGACGGGAAAATCTCGAGACTGTCGCCGCGCACGCGGAAGCTGCCGCGCGTGAACGCAGCGTCGTTGCGGCGGTACTGCAGCGCGACGAGCTTGCGGATCACCTCGCGCTGGTCGTCGACCTGGCCCTTTTTCAGGCTGAAGGTCATCGCCGAATAGGTCTCGACCGAGCCGATGCCGTAGAGGCACGAAACCGACGCGACGATGATCACGTCGTCGCGCTCCAGCAGCGACCGTGTGGCCGAGTGGCGCATGCGGTCGATCGCCTCGTTCACGCTCGACTCCTTCTCGATGTAGGTGTCGGTGCGCGGGACGTAGGC
>JAICXO010000125.1 GCA_025980335.1 Sphingomonas sp.
AGTCGGGCCGGGTCAGCTTATTCCCGGTTGGCGAACAATCGTCATTCTCCGACATCTACGGTTCGCTCAAGGCCATTGGGGCAGCCCAGGCGGACGAGCAGAGATGGTGGGCGCAATTGCGTTCGCTGGAGGGGCAGAGGCATGTTTCCGCGAACATGGTGGACACGTTGCGCCTGGCAGCGTCGCAGGCGCGCTACGACGATTACCAGGTGCGGCTGTTCTACGGTGAGGCTTTGGACGACGCCCGCGCAAAGGGGATCAAGCCATTCGTCGATCCATTAAACGTCGGTCCACAGTCGGTGTGCATTCCGATCCGGACCTCCCGCGAAGAAGCGCTGAAAATACTCCATTTCCGATTCGGTGCGCCGTAAATTGGCGGGTTGTCGTCTCCGACGGGTTTCGACGTTGCAGACATTCTCGCATTTTCCCTGTCCTACAGCGCGCCTCTTGTGGTTTGAGGCCGCAGATGACAGGCGGAACCAACTCGCAGCTGCAACCTCGATGCTTTCGCCGATCGCGGCCCCTCGCGCGCGTAGGGTCGCTGCGATTGCTGCGTTTCGCGCCGGCTCACTTGGGGCATCTCGACGCGAGGCGCCAAGTCACACCGGTGACACTTGATGCGGTGCCGAAGCTGCCCAAATCACGTCCATGATCGACATCCGCAAATTCGACTCGCTCGGCCATGCCGATCACGGCTGGCTCGACGCTCACCACCATTTCTCGTTCGCGAACTATTACGACCCGGCGCGCATGGGCTGGGGCCGGATCCGCGTTTGGAACGACGACACCATCGGCGCCAGGAGCGGCTTTCCGCCGCATCCGCACCGCGACATGGAAATCGTCACCTACGTCCGCACCGGCGCGATCACGCACCAGGATTCGATGGGCAACAAGGGCCGCACCGCGGCCGGCGACGTCCAGGTGATGAGCGCCGGCACCGGCGTCACCCACGCCGAATATAATCTCGAGGACGAAGCGACGACATTGTTCCAGATCTGGATCGAGACCGACCGGCCGTCGGCGGCGCCGAGCTGGGGCGCGATGCCGTTCCCCAAGGATTCGCGCGAAGGCTCGTTCCAGCTGCTCGCGAGCGGCGATTCCGGCGACGGTGTGCTCACCATCAACGCCGACGCGCGCGTGCTCGGCGCGACCGTCAACGCCGGCGATTCGATCGCGATCGACGCCGAGGCCGGCCGCCACCTCTATCTCGTCCCGAGCGGACGCGTGCGGGTTAACGGAGTCGAGGCCGGTCCCCGCGACGGCGTCGCGATCACCGGCGAGGACCGCATCGAGATCGAGGCGGAGGACGATTCGGAGCTGGTGCTGGTCGACGCCGCCTGACCAGTTTCGACGCGGTTCATCGACGCTGTGCTTGAAAGCCGTCCAAAGCGAGGGCATGTGCCTGTCGCGCCGCGGGAAATCGGCGCGAATCAACGCACGAAACGCGGGAGCAGATGAGGGCGGTTTCACGCTTCGGGAAGCTATTGCTGGCAGGGGCGCTCGCGCTTGCCCCGGCGACGGCGCTTGCCCAGCAGGCGCCCGCGCCGTCGAGCGGCACGCCCGCAACGGATTCGATCGGCCCGAAGGACCTGCAGAATTTCAGCCTGAACGGCACCGTCACCAAACAGGCTGAGCAGCCCGCGGCAACCGCACCGCCGGCGGCCGTGCAGCGCCAGCCCCGAACCCAGGCTCAACCGGCACCGGCAGGTCCGACAACCACCGCAACGCGCGAAGCGCCCGCGAGACCGTCGCCGACATCCTCCCCCGCTCCGCGGCCGACGGAGACTGCGTCGGTCGATCTTCCGGCTCCGCCGCCGGTGCAGGTCGACCCCGCGCCCGAACCCGCCCGCCAGTCTCCCGCATCATCGTCGGTGACGGTTGCGCTTCCCAAGCTCGACGTGGCGAGCACCGCGGCGACGCCCGCATCGTCACCGGACTTCGCGCCTCCGCCCGCGACACCGGGGGATCACGGCTTCCCGCTGCTTCCGTGGCTTCTGGCAGCGCTCGCCGTCGCCGGAGGCGCCGGGTTCTATTTCTGGCGCAACCGGAGCCGCGCGGCATTCGCCGGAGCACAGGTCGATGCCTTCGTCGCGCCGACGCCTGTTCCCGCTCCCCCTGCGCGTCCGGCCCCTGCGCCGGCGCCCAAGGTACCCGCGCCCGCGAGCCTCGGCATCGTTTCCACCCGGCTTCGGCCGTGGATCGACATCGGCTTCCACCCGCTCCGCTGCGTTCTCGAGAACGAACGGGTGGTGGTCGATTTCGAGCTCGAGCTGTTCAATTCCGGAAGCGGGCCGGCGCGGGCGGTGCTGGTCGAAGCGACCCTGTTCAACGCCGGGCCGGCACAGGACCAGGAGATCGGCGGCTTCTTCGCCAACCCGGTTGCTCAGGGCGACCGGATCGCCGTGATCCCGCCGCTCAAGCGCTTCGCGATGAAGACCCAGGTTGTCGCGCCGCGGTCGCAGCTGCAAGCGTACGAGCTCGCCGGGCGGCAGGTGTTCGTCCCCGTGATCGCGTTCAACGCGCTCTACGGCTGGAGCGGCGGCGAAGGGCAGACCTCGGTCAGCTACCTGCTCGGCCGCGACACGCAGGGCGAGAAGATGGGCCCGTTCAGGCTCGATCTGGGTCCCCACATCTTCCGCGGCATTGCAGGGCGGCTGCTGCCGGCCGCAGTCCGCAAGTAGCGGCTATTCGGCTGCCGCGATCGTCCGCGTCTCGCTGCGTCCAACCACCAGCCGAACGAGCTGCGCAAGGAACATCAGCACGCCGATCAGCCACAGCAGCGACGAAGCGATGGCAAGCGCCGGCTGCCCCCGAAGCACCGCAAGGCCGATGCCGATCGGAAGCAGCACCGAGGCGATCGCCGAGACGATGAAATGATAGCGCGCGAGCGTTGTCGCGGCGAGCTGCGGGTAGGCGCGGTAGGTCAGCCCGAACAAGGCGAGCGACGCCCATCCAGCGAGGTTGAGATGGGCATGGACGGGCACCAGCTGGAAATTCTCCTGAGCGCCCATGCGGATCCCGAGGATCGCCCCGCAGATCAGCAGGACGGTTGCAAGCAGAAGGAAATAAAGGTCGACACGTTTCATCGAATTGCCCTCCCTCGAACGCCAAGCTTCGCACCGGCGCAGCTTCGGGTTCAAGGGCGTTGACGTCAATTCTGACCGCTAAAGCACGCTGGAATTGTAGCTGTGCCAGGCAAGGATCGCCGCCGCGCCGCGGTAGGGACGCCACGCCTCGGCCATTTCGCGCAGCTTCTTCTCGCTCGGCTTGTCGGCGAGGCCCATCAGCCGGCCGAGCTCGACCATCACGGCCAGGTCGCCGGCGGGAAACACGTCGGCGCGGCCTTCGGCGAACAGCAAATAGATTTCCGCCGACCAGCGGCCGATGCCTTTGATCCTGGTCAGCAGCGCGATCGCTTCCTCGTCGTCTTCGGGCAGCTTGTCGAGGTCGAGCTCGCCCGAGATTACGAGCTCGGCGAGGCTTCGGATGTAACCTGCCTTCTGGCGCGAGATGCCGGCGGCGCGGAGGTCCTCGTCGCTGGCTGCGAGCAGGAGAGGCAGCTCGGGCGGCGAGCCGAATGCCCCCTCGAGCTTGGCCCACATCGACCGCGCCGCCGCGACGCTGACCTGCTGCCCGACGATCGTCCTCAGCAATGTCTGGACGCCGGGCGTGCTGTTGCGGGGCCCAGGCATGCCATGCCGCTCGACAACCGCCGCAAAAGCGGGCTCGCGGCCGGCGAGCGCTTCGACCTGCGCCGTAATGCTGCCGCTCGTCCGCACCATCAGGCGATGCTCGCCGCGTAAAGCGCGACGGCGGCCGCGTTGGAGACGTTCAGGCTTTCGATTGCGTCGGTGATCGGAAGCCGCGCGATCGTGTCGCAATGCTCGCGCGTGTTCGGCCGCAGACCTGCGCCCTCGGCGCCGAGCACGAGCGCGATCCGCGGCGGTCCCAAGGCGTCGCCGAGCAAAGTCTCCGCGTCGCCGGCAAGCCCGATGCGCCAGAAGCCCGCTTCGCCGATCTCCTCGAGCGCGCGGGCGAGGTTCACCACACGTACCCAAGGGACGCGTTCGAGCGCGCCCGACGCCGCTTTGGCGATGACTCCGCTCTCCGGCGGCGAGTGGCGATCCTGGGTCACGATCCCGGCTGCGCCGAACGCGGCTGCCGAGCGCAGGATCGCGCCCACATTGTGCGGGTCGGTGACCTGGTCGAGCACGAGGAGCAGCGCCTTTTCCGCTGGAGCGCGGAGCAGCTCGTCGAGCCACGCGTCCTCAAGGGCCTCGACCTCGATCACCACGCCCTGATGGGGCGCATCGTGCGGCACGAGCCGGCCGAGATCGGGCGCCTCCGCAAACGTCACCGGCACATCGGCCGGAAACCGCAAGAAGCTCGCCGCCTCCTGCGTCGCCCAGGCTCGGAGCACTTTCCGTTCGGGATTGTCGAGCGCGGCAGCGACGGCGTGCCTGCCCCACAGCCGCGGGCGGTTGGCCGTTCCATGGCTCTGATGGGACTTCTTGCGCCGCGACATTGCGCCCGCTTAGCCGCAGCCGCGCCAGTGTCCAGCGCCGCTCCTCAGCTTGGCGCGACCGGCCGGCGGTCGCGTAGGGCCCTGCGGCGGCTTCGCCATGTGCCGATCAGGAGGATGATCAGGATCGGATATGCCCAGAAGCGCAGGGCAGCGGCATAGGCGAGCGGGAGCAACTGCGCGTCGATTGCTTTCAGCACATGGCCCATGCTGGTCGTCAGCTGAAGGCCGCTGACCCACAAGGGCCAGAAGCGGTCGGAGATCAGCGCTGCGTAGGTGAATCCCGCAAAGCCGAGGACGTCGACGATCAGGATCGGCATTTCGACCGACGAATAGGTGCCCGCAGCATGCGAGCGGAGCAGCGTCGTTGCGAGATCTCCGGCGAGAAACACCAGCGCGACGATGCGTGCGTCGGTCTTGCCGCGCACCAGGGCGTAGCCGCACGCCGCGAGCAGCAGCGCATGGTAGATGAGCAGCCGGTCCATCGAAGGGCGAGACCGGACACGCCTGGGCGCGTCCGGTCAATCCCGTCAGCCGTCAGGCGACGATTCGAAGGTCGGCGTGGCCGCTGGCCGGCGGGCACTCGCCCTCGTCGCCAAGCGCGACGGTGCGCAGGCCGGGGACGTGGCCCTTGGCGTCGGCCAGGGCTGCGTGGCAGCCGACGATCGCGCCGCGGGTGGCGACCAGCCCGCTGACCGCCGTCGCCAGCTGTTCGAGCGTCGGGTGAACCGCGGCGAATCCGACCTTGGCGAGTGAATTCGCACGCATGATGCGCGCCTGCAGCTCGGCGATTTCGGCAAGCGCCGAGTCGATCGTGTCTTCGACTGCGCGGACCTGGGTGGCGACTTCGTAAGCGGCGTCGTGGATCATTTGTTTGCGCATGACTGCTCCTTCCCGGCGCTTCCTGCGCCGGAGTGGCTGTCGGTCCGATCTGCTTGCCGGCGGTTGCTGCTGCTATTTGTTCAGCAGCCTTGCGAGGCTTTCGAGCCCGGCGAGATACATGCCCGCCGAGAACGCCGCTCCGATCGCGATCGCCGCGATCCAGAACAGCCTCTGGCCGACACTCATCTCATTCCGGGGGTTGCTCCTCGTTGCGAACGGC
>JAICXO010000104.1 GCA_025980335.1 Sphingomonas sp.
ACCAGTTGACCTGGGCGTTGACCGTCTGCCCCTTGCCCATGAAATTGTTCTGCGAAATGCCGAGCTGGACGATGAACCGCTCCAGGCTCGAATAGCCGCCTGACAGTTCCAGCTGACCGGTCGGCTTCTCTTCGACGTTGACTCCGAGCACCACGCGGTCGGGGGCCGAGCCGTCCGACTGCTTGATCTCCAGATTGTCCTGGAAGAAGCCGAGGCTCTGGATTCGGTCGCGGCTGCGCTTGACCTTCTGGGCGTTGAACGCGTCGCCTTCGTTGAGCCGGAACTCGCGCCGAATGACCTTGTCACGGGTGGTTGTATTGCCGGTGATGTCGATTCGCTCGACGTAAACGCGCGGCGTTTCCCCGACTTTGAGCGTCAGGTTCATCACCTTCTTGTCGGCATCGCGGTCGTACGCCGGATTGATGTCGGCGAAGGCGTAACCGAGATTGCCCGCAGCCTCGTTGAGGTTGGTGACCGCGTCCTCGACTTCTTTCGCGTTGAACCAGCTGCCGGGCTGGATCTTGGCGAGCTCGAGTACTTTCTGGTTGGGGAAGTCGCGAAGCGCGCTGTCCGCCTTGACCGTCCCGAAGTGATAGCGCGGGCCTTCGTCGACGACATAGGTGATGACGAAGTCCCGGCGGTCCGGAGTCAGTTCGGCAAGCGCCTGAACGACACGGAAGTCGGCATAGCCCTCGGTCAGGTAGAACGCGCGAAGCTTCTGCTGGTCGGCGGCGAGCCGGTCGGGGTCGTAGGTGTCGTTCGATTTGAGGAAGCCCAGGATGCCGCCCGCCTGGCGCGTGAACATCTCCTTGCGCAGCCGCTCGTCGGAAAAAGCCTTGTTGCCAAGGATGTTGATTGCGCGGACCTTTGCCAGGTCGCCTTCGTGGATCTCGAACACGACGTCGACGCGGTTCTGGTCGAGCTGGACGATCTTGGGATCGACACGCGCCGCGAACCGGCCCTGACGCCGATAGAGCTCGAGAATTCGGTCGACATCCGCACGAACCGCCGGCCGCGTGAAGATCTGCCGGGGCGCGAGCTTGATCTCGGGCGTGATCTTGTCGTCCTTGAGCCGCTTGTTGCCCTCGAGGATGATGCGGTTGATGACCGGATTTTCACGAACGTTGATGACGATGTTGCCGGTTTCGGCGCCGTTGATTGTCACGTCGGCGAACAGCTGGGTCGCGTAGAGGTCCTTGAGCGCCTTATCGAGCGTCGCTGCCGTATAGGTCTCGCCCGGCGACAGGTTGGCGTAGGCCCGGATCGTCTCGGCCTCGAGGCGCTGGTTGCCGCGCACGGTGATTGAGCTGATAGTTCCCTGCGCCGCCGGTGCGGCGGTCACGGCAGCGGGCGCGGCAGCCTGCTGCGCAGACGTCTGGTCGGGAGCCGGCTGCTCGGCAGCGGGCTGCTCGTCGGGCGTCGCCTGCGCGGCCAGCAGCGGTGCCGCAGAGCTGCCGAGGATCGTACCGATCAGAAGCAGCCTGCCGGCGCGCCGGCTAATAGTCGTCGTCCCTGAAATCACCCGTCCCCGCCTTTTGTGCAGTTGGTCTACGGCTCTCTTCGCCGCGAAGCCCTGGTCGATCGCCCCTGCCCCAAGCATCCTATCCAATCAAGCGCTGAAGCCGGTCCCATAAGCCGATTGAACCAAGATCGTTGATCGTCGTGAACGCCACCAGTGCAAGGATGAGGGCAAGGCCCCCGCGGAACGCCCAGTCGAGCGCCCGCGCGCTAAGCGGGCGGCGCCTGATGGCTTCCACTGCGTAGAAAAACAGATGTCCTCCATCCAGCATCGGGACTGGCAAGAGGTTGATGAATCCGAGATTAATTGAGAACAGCGCCAGCAGCTCGATGAACGGCAATGCGCCGAGCGCCGCCTGCTGTCCGGCGATCTGTGCGATCTTGATCGGACCGCCGACGTCCTGCGTGCCGCGCTGGCCGGATACGATCTGCGCGAGACCGTCGATCATCGATCGGGTGATCCGCACCGTGTAGCTCGCCGCCTCCGGCACCGCTTCGTACACCGGCAGGCGCTGGAGGACGCCGGTGGTCGGGTAGACGCCGAGCAGCCCGCGGGTGAATTTCTGACCGTAGGGATCGGTCACCGTGTCGGACTTGAGGTGGACCTGGATCTGGCGGACCTGTCCGCCGCGTTCGAAGCGCAGCGGCACCGTCTCGTTTGGCCGAAGCAGGACGACCGTGCGGATGTCGTCGAAATTGGGCGTACCCTGGTCCGCCACCGACAGGATCTTGTCGCCAGGCTTGAGCCCTGCCTCGGCAGCCGCAGTCCCGGGCACGATCGCTCCGACGATGTTGGTCCTCGGCGCACCGAGGATCATGAAGAACGCGGCGAAGATCGCGATCGCGAGGATGAAATTGAAAACCGGACCGGCGAGCACGACGAGGAACCGCTGCCACACCGGCCGAAGCTGGAACGCGCGGTCGCGAAGCTCGGGCGGAATAGACTCCGGCTCGCCCGGCGTGCTCGCCGGAGTCATGTCGCCGACGAACTTGACGTACCCGCCGAGCGGCAGCCACGCGACCTTCCACCGCGTCCCCTGCTTGTCGGTCCAGCCGACCAACTCATGGCCGAAGCCGATCGAGAAAGTCTCGGCGGGAATGCCGAACAGCCGCGCGACGAGATAATGGCCGAGCTCGTGGAAGAAGACGAGCGGGCCGAGCGCGCAGATAAACGCGATCAGGATCAGCCACAGCGGCGGCTGCGGAAGCATCAGGCGCACCTCTCGGTCATGAGCGCCTCAACGCGCGAGCGCGTTGCGCGGTCGATTTCGAGCACGTCGTCGATCGATCGGGGGGCAGCGTAATCGTCGTGCGACAGCGCCTGCTCGACGCATTGGGCGATCTGTGGAAAGCGCAGACGCCCGGCGAGAAAGCCGGCGACCGCCGCTTCGTTCGCGGCATTGAGCATGATCGGCGCCGCTCCCCCGGCCTCCAGCGCCTCGCGGGCAAGCCGAAGCGCCGGAAAGCGCCTAAGGTCGGCCGCTTCGAAGTCGAGCCGTGCGATCGCGGCAAGATCGAGCCGCTGCGCGGGCGTCTCGATCCGTTCCGGCCAGCCGAGCGCATAAGCAATCGGGATTCGCATGTCCGGAGCGCCGAGCTGGGCAAGCACCGATCCGTCGACGAACTCGACCAGCGAATGGACGACCGATTGCGGGTGGACGAGCACGTCGATTCGCTCCGAAGGAAGCCCGAACAGATAATACGCTTCGATCAGCTCGAGACCCTTGTTCATCATCGTCGCCGAATCGACGGAAATCTTCGCACCCATCGACCAATTCGGATGAGCGCAGGCCTGAGCAGGCGTGGCGGCCGCAATCGTCTCGGCCGACGCGGTCCGGAACGGTCCGCCGCTGGCTGTCAGGATTATTCTTACGACGTCGTCGATGCGATTGCCGGCAAGGCATTGGAAAATAGCATTATGCTCGCTGTCGATGGGGAGCAGGGTCGCACCGCTCTCGCGCGCCGCTCGGGTCATCAGCTCGCCCGCGGTGACCAGCGCCTCCTTGTTGGCAAGGGCGACAGTCTTCCCTGCGTCGACCGCAGCCATGACCGGCCTCAATCCGGCGCAGCCGACGATGGCGGCGATCACCAGCTCGGCTTCGCCCGACGCCGCTTCGATCAGCGCGGCCTCGCCCGCGGCGGCGGTGCAGCTGGTGCCCGCCAGCAGCGCCTCCAACTCGGCAAGCCGCGACCGGTCCGCGACGACCGCCAGCTTCGCCCCCGTGCGGCGCGCGTTCTCGGCCAAGGCGCTCGCATTCGATCCGGCGGTGACGGCGACCACCTCGAAGCGCTCGGGATGTCGCTCGACCAGGTCGAGCGTCGACTTGCCGACCGATCCAGTGGCCCCGAGGATCGCGATCTTGCGCTTCACGTCAGCCCCAGTAGCTGCGCGGCGGCGGTAAGCACAGCCACCGGCACGAGGCCGTCGAGCCGGTCGAGCGCCCCGCCATGCCCCGGCAGCCATGCGCCCGAGTCCTTGACCCCTGCCCTGCGCTTCAGCGCGCTTTCGAACAGGTCGCCCGCCTGCGCGGCGAGTGCGAACAGCGGCGCGGCAATCAGGAGCGGCTTGCCCAAGGCGACGCCGAGGACCCAGGCGCCGCCGAGTAAGGTAGCCGCGACGATCCCGCCGCAGAGGCCCTCTACCGTCTTGCCCGGGCTGATTGTCGGCGCGAGCTTGCGGCGGCCGAACGCCCGCCCGGCGAAATAGGCGCCGATGTCGGTCGACCAGGTGACGATGAACACCCACAGCAACAGGTCGATGCCGGCGCGTTCGCGGACCCATAGCAGCGCCAGGGCGGGCAGGAGCGCGTAGAAGAAGCCGCCGATGTACCACAGCGCACCCCAGCCGCGCGTCAGCCGGGTCCATTCGTAGAACATCGCGGTCGCGATTCCCGCAACGACGACCGCCAGCAAATAGCCGCCCTCGAACGCGACCAGCAGCGCTGCAACGATCAGGATCAGACCGGTGACGGTTCGGACGAAGAGTTCGCTCACCGGCCACCAAAGCGCCGCTCGCGCGCGGCGAACCGCTCGAGCGCGTCGGCGAAGTCTTGCTCGCTGAAGTCCGGCCAAAGCTTGTCCAGGAACATCAGCTCGGCATAGGCGGCCTGCCACAGCAGGAAGTTCGACAGCCGCACCTCGCCGGAGGTGCGAATCAGCAGATCGAGCTCAGGAAGGCCGTTGGTCTGTAGACCGGCAGCGAGCGCGTCCTCATCCACGGCTTGAGGAGCGATTTCCCCGGCCGCCACCTTGGTTGCGAGCTTTCTTGCCGCTTCCGTGATCTCGGCGCGCGATCCGTAGTTCAGCGCGACGACGAGCGTCAGCCGGCCGTTCTTGGCAGTATGCTCCACCGCACGATCCAGCCGCGCCACCAGCTCGGGGCCGAACGCCGAATAATCCCCGATAAGCCGGAGCTTCACGCCTTCCTTGTTCAGCGTCGCGAGCTCGCGCTCGAGGTAGAAGCGCATCAGCCCCGTGAGGTCGGCGATCTCGTCGCTGCTCCGCTTCCAGTTCTCGGAGGAGAAAGCGTAGAGCGTCAGCACCTCGACGCCGTTGTCGGCCGCCGCCTGCATGGTGCGGCGGACGGCTTCTGCCCCGGCCTTGTGTCCGGCGATGCGCGGCAGGCCCCGCTTGGTCGCCCAGCGGCCGTTGCCGTCCATGATGATCGCGACATGGCGCGGGGCCGTCCTTCCCCCCGCAGGTCCGGCAGCGCCCTCAGGGGCGGGTGCGGCGGTCACTTGCCGAGGATTTCCTTTTCCTTCGCGTCGGCGGCCTCGTCGATCTCGTTGATCGCATCGTCGGTCAGCTTCTGCACCTCATGCTCGAGGCGCTTGCGCTCGTCCTCGCTGATGTCGTGCTTCTTCTCGTCCTGCTTCAGATGGTCCATGCCGTCGCGCCGGACGTTCCGGACCGCGATCCGCGCCTTTTCCGCATATTGCCCGACGAGCTTGGCAAGCTCCTTGCGCCGCTCTTCGGTCAGCTCCGGAATCGGCAGGCGGATCATCTGCCCGTCGGTGATCGGGTTCAGCCCGAGTCCGGCCGAGCGGATCGCCTTTTCGACCGGTCCGACGTTCGACCGATCCCATACCTGCACCGACAGCATCCGTGCCTCGGGTGTCGAAACCGTCGCCACCTGGTTGAGCGGCATGTTCGCGCCATAGACCTCGACATGAACGGGATCGAGCAGCGCGGTCGAGGCGCGGCCGGTGCGGAGGCCCGCAAGGTCGTGCTTCAGCGCATCGAGCGCGCCATGCATGCGGCGCTTCAAATCATCCGTACTGACGGTCGTCGGCATCGCTTACTCTCCGTTCTGCACGATCGTCGCCGTTCCGCTCCCGGCCAGGACTCGGGCGAGGTTGCCCGGCTGGCGGATGTTGAACACGACAATCGGAATATTGTTGTCCCGGCACAGGGCGACCGCGGCCGCGTCCATCACCTTCAGGTCGTCGCTCAGCACCTTGCCGAAGCTCAGCGTTTCGTATCGCTTGGCATCGCTCACCTTCTTCGGGTCGGCGGTATAGACGCCGTCGACGCTGGTGCCCTTGAACAAGGCGTCGCAGCCCATCTCGGCAGCGCGCAGGGCCGCGGCGGTGTCGGTGGTGAAGAAGGGATTGCCGGTGCCGGCAGCGAACAGGACGATGCGTCCTTTCTCCATGTGCCTGAGTGCGCGGCGGCGGATATACGGTTCGGAGACGCTTGCCATCGGAATCGCCGACTGGACCCGCGTGTCGACGCCGACCCGCTCGAGTGCGTTCTGGAGCGCGAGCGCGTTCATCACCGTCGCCAGCATGCCCATGTAATCGGCGCTCGCCCGGTCGAAACCCTTGGCTGCAGCGGCCATGCCGCGGAAAATATTGCCGCCGCCCACGACCAGGCAGAGCTCGTGCCCCTGCCCTTTCGCCTCGGCGATCTCGCTTGCGAGATTGGCGGCCGCAGCTGGGTCGATCCCGAACTGCTCCTGCCCCATCAGCGCCTCGCCCGACAGCTTCAGAAGGATGCGGTTGAAGCGCGGGCGGGTCATTCGGGCAGACGTCCTTGCGAACAAAAAAGGGCGGACACGCTTTAGCGTGCCCGCCCCAATTTCCAACAGCTAAGCAGCAGACGGTTAGACGACCGGCTCGGGCTTGTTGGTCCCGGCGGCCGCGGCCACCTCCGCCGCGAAGTCGCTCTGCTCCTTCTCGATTCCTTCGCCGAGCTGAAAGCGGACGAATGCAGCAAGCTTGACGACGGTGCCGGCGTCCTTTGCGGCGGCGGCGACGACGTCGCTCACCGGCGTCTTGTTGTCCATCACGAACAGCTGGCTGAGGAGCGCGCTTTCCTTTCTGAACTTGGCGAGACCGCCCTCGACCATCTTCTCGACAATATTCGCCGGCTTTCCGCTCTCCTTGGCCTTCTCGATCGCGATCCCGCGCTCGCGCTCGATCAGTGCGGGATCGAGCTCGTCGGCAGTCAGCGCCAGCGGATGGGCGGCGGCGACATGCATTGCGATCTGCTTGCCGAGCGCCTGCAGCGTCTCCGCCGGAGCGGCGCTCTCGAGCGCGACGAGCACGCCGATCTTGCCGAGGCCGGGCGCCACCTGGTTGTGGACGTACGGCACGACTGCGCCCTCGCTCACCTCGAGAACGTCAGCGCGACGCAGCGACTGATTCTCGCCGATCTTGGCGATGTTGTCGGTCAGCTTCTCCTGGACGGTGCCACCGCCGGGGTAGTCGGCAGCGCCGAGCGCCTCGATGTCGGTGCCCCGCTCGAGCGCGAGCTTCGCGATATTGCGGACGAAATCCTGGAAAATCTCGTTCTTGGCGACGAAGTCGGTTTCCGAATTCACCTCGACGGCCGCGCCGCGATTGCCCTCGACGACGACTCCGACGAGGCCTTCGGCGGCCGTCCGGCCGGCTTTCTTCGCGGCGGCGGACAGCCCCTTGGCGCGGAGCCAGTCGATCGCCGCTTCCATGTCGCCGTTGGTTTCGGCCAGCGCCTTCTTGCAGTCCATCATGCCGGCGCCGGTGCGCTCGCGCAGTTCCTTCACGGAAGCGGCCGTGATCTCAGCCATGTGATATTCCTTTCGTTCCCCGGCGAAGGCCGGGGTCCAGTCCAGATAAGAAGAATTCTGGACCCCTGCATTCGCAGGGGTACAGGCGAGCTAAGCCTCGAGCGCAGCCTCGACCGGCGGCTCGGCCATTGCGCCGACGTCTTCGCCGCGCGCCTGCGCGTTGCCGCTGCGTCCCTCGTTCGCCGCCTGCGCGATCGCGTCGGTGTAGAGGCGGATCGCGCGGCTCGCATCGTCGTTGCCCGGCACCGGGAACGCGATGCCGCTGGGGTCGCTGTTCGAATCGAGGATCGCGACGACCGGGATGCCAAGCGTGTTGGCTTCCTTGATCGCCAGCTCTTCCTTGTTGGTGTCGACCACGAACATGACGTCGGGAAGGCCTCCCATGTCGCGGATTCCGCCGAGGCTCTTCTCGAGCTTGTCGCGCTCGCGCGTGAGCTGGAGGACTTCCTTCTTCGTGAGCCCGGCGGTGTCGCCCGAGAGCTGCTCCTCTAGGCTCTTCAGCCGCTTGATCGAGTTCGAAATCGTCTTCCAGTTGGTCAGCATGCCGCCGAGCCAGCGGTGGTTGACGAAATGCTGGTTCGAAGCGCCGGCGGCGTCCGCGATCGCGTCCTGCGCCTGCCGCTTGGTCCCGACGAACAGCACCTTGCCGCCGCGCGCGACGGTCTGCTGGACGAAGTCGAGCGCGCGCGCGAACAGCGGGACGCTTTGCGACAGGTCGATGATGTGCACCCCGTTGCGGTCGCCGAAGATGTACGGCTTCATCTTGGGGTTCCAGCGGTGGGTCTGGTGGCCGAAATGCGCTCCGGCCTCGAG
>JAICXO010000036.1 GCA_025980335.1 Sphingomonas sp.
GATCAGCTCCGACGTGTCCGCCAGTTCGCGCTCGAGAGTTCGCGTGGCACCAATCGCCTCCTCCAGGCGACGCCGCTCGCGCATGACGTCCTGCGCCGCCTTGGGATCATTCCAGAGCGCCGGGTCCTCGACCTTCGCGTTGAGCTCATCGAGGCGCTTGAGCGCGCGGTCCCAGTCAAGGAACCGGCGCAAAAGCGCGGTCGCGGCGTTGATCTGGTCGATATGGCCCTGCGCTTCGGCGCGCATGATGTTGCACTCCAAACCTTCGTCATTCCCGCGAAAGCGGAAATCCCGCTCTTCCATGACGTAAGCGGGTCCACCCGCCTTCGAGCGGGAGACGAGTGGCCGCCTACTAGAGCCGGTTCTGCGTTGGCAAGCCGGTCGGCTGCGGCTCGGGGTTGGTCGCGATGGGCGCCGCCTGCTGCGGCACTTGCCCCGGAGAAGGCTGGGGCTTTTGCGGCGGAGGCGTCCCGGCCTGCTGTGCCGCTTGTTGCCACATCTGCAGATATTGCGGTCCATACGGATCGCCGAAGGTGCTGCGGGTGCTATGCACCGCTTCGGTCTGCGGCTGGAACGCTTCCCAGATGACTTCGGACTTCGGATCCTCGGTTGTCGGGAAGCTCCCGTAAACGGGCTTCCCGGTGGCGCGGTCGATCCGCACCCAGCGAATCCCCGGGGGCGCGACGAACGGCACCTTTGGCTGGTCCTTGAGCGCCGTCTGGGCCCATTCCTTCCAGATCGGCGCTGAGATGCGGCCGCCCTGCGCCCATCCGCCCATCGGTTTGGGCTGATCGTAGCCGACGTACACGCCCGCGACGATGTCCGGAGTCCCGCCGATGAACCAGACGTTCGTGGGCCCATTGGTGGTGCCCGTCTTTCCGAACAGCGGTCGGTCGAGGTCGCGAAGCACCGTCGCGGTGCCGCGAATGATCACGCCTTCCATCACGTGCACCATCTGGAAAGCGGCCATCGCGTCGACCAGTTGCCTGGTCCGGCTCGGCGGCCGCGGCATCGGGCCGCCGTCCCAATCGGGCGCGTTACAATCGCCCATCAGCTGGCAGCGGTTGTCGGTGCGATAGATGACGTTGCCGTTGCGGTCCTCAACATAGTCGATCGTCGTCGGCTTCACCGAGCGGCCCTGGTTGGCGAGAATTGCATAGGCGTTGGTCAACCGGAGCACGGTGGTGTCGCCTGCGCCAAGCGCGATCGAGAGATAGTTCTGATAATCGCCGACGCCGAGCTTGCGCGCCGTGTCGGTGATCTTGGGCATGCCGATGTTCGACGCCGCCCGGACGGTCATCAGGTTGCGCGATTGCTCCAGGCCCCAGCGCAGCGTGTGCGGCCCCGCCGAGCGATGGTCGAAGTTGACGAAGCACTTCTGCCCGAGACCCGCGCCCTGCCACACGCAGAAGGGCGCATCGAGTTCGATCGTCGCTGGTGTAAAGCCGTTCTGGAGCGCCGTCACATAGACGATCGGCTTGAACGCGGAGCCGGGCTGGCGAAGCGCCTGGATCGCGCGGTTGTAGCTCGATCCAACGACGTCGAAGCCGCCTTGCATCGCAAGCACCCGGCCAGTGTGCACTTCCTCGACCAGCATGCCACCCGAAATCGCCGGAACCGACTTCAGCTGATAGCTTCCGGGTGCGGTCTGCTTGACGATGATCACCATGCCGGGGGTGAGCGCGTCGAACGCGGACCCGCCGACCCCGCGCACCGGCATCGAGGCGCCGGAAGCGGGAAGCGTGCCGGTCGAGCCGTTGCTGAACCCGATGCTCGCCGAGCCGCCGCTTTTCGACAGCACCACGGCCTTCAGCCAATCGTCATACCCTGTGCCGACGGGCGCGCGGTCGAGCTGGCCTGCCCAGTCCTCGGACAGATCGATCTTCATGCCGAGGTCTTTCCAGCCGGCATTGCCGCCGAACTTGACCAGCCCGTCGCGCAGCGCATTGGCGGCGGAATCCTGCATTTTGGGGTCCATCGACGCGCGGACCCAGAGGCCGCCCGCATAGAGGCTGTCCGGACCGTCCTTGGCGTCCTCGCCGAAGCGCCGGATCAGCTCGCGCCGGACTTCTTCCATGAAGTAGCCGCCCTGCTGGCGAAACTTCTCGTTGCTGCCGTAGCGGATGGTGCCGAGCGGGCTCGCCGCCGCCGTATGCCACTGATCCTCGGTGATATAGCCGTTGCGGTACATTTCGCGGAGCACGTAATTGCGGCGGTCGAGCGCCTTCTGTGTCGCCCGGACCGGATCGTAGTTGGAAGGCGCCTTCGGCAGGATCGCGAGATATGCGGCTTCGGGAAGCGTGAGCTCGTCGACGTCCTTGTCGAAATAGGCGCGCGATGCCGCCTGGACGCCATAAGCGTTGCGGCCGAGGAAAATGGAATTGAGATAGAGCTCGAGGATCTGCTCCTTCGTCAGCGTGTCCTCGAGCCGGAACGCGAGGATCGCCTCCCGCGCCTTGCGTCCGACATTGTAGCTCGAATCCTTGAGCAGATATTTCGCAACCTGCTGGGTGATGGTCGAGCCGCCGGCTACGCGTCCACCGCGGCCGAAGTGCGTGGTGTAGTTGAACACCGCCTTGATGAAGCCGGTGTAGTCGATGCCGTGGTGGTGGAAGAAGTCCTTGTCCTCGGCCGAGATGAATGCGTGGACCAGCAGCGGCGGATATTCGTCGTACGAGAGATCGACCCGGCGCTCACGAGCAAAGGTCTGGACGGGATCGCCATTGTATCCGCGGACATTGGTCGGCAGCGGCGGCTGATATGCGAGGAGGGTCTGCGCGGACGGGAGGCCCGACGCGAAATAGATCCACATCGCCGCGAACAGCGCGAACAGCGCCGCGCCTGCCCATGCGATCCATCGCACCCAGGTACGCGCCCACCACGGATCGACCCAGTCGTGCACCCTCGAGTTGAAGGCGACCAGGTCGGGCAGAGGCCAGGCGGGGACGTTCAGACGCTCGAACTTCATTCGACCTGCGTCTAGCCTGTCGGGAGTGGTGCGGAAAGCCGGTTAATGCCTGCTGCGCGCCGCGATGTCGGTTTCGATCGCCTGTGCGAGCGCGAGCGCGATCTTCGCCCGTTGCTCCGGCGAGCGGAGAAGCACTTCGTCATCGGCATTGCTGATGTAGCCGGCTTCGAACAGGACCGCGGGCGCATCGGCCCGGCGGAGAACGTGGAATGCCGCAAAGCGGTGGGGATTCGGGCGAAGCTCGAACCGCCCCGCCGACTTGGTGACCAGCCGAGCCGCGAGATCGGCCGAGGCGCTCATCTGCGACTCCATGGCAAGGTCGGACAGCATCGCTTCCACGCTGCCGTTGGAAACGCCCGCATCGGCTCCGCCGTTCTCGGATGCTGCGAGGCGCGCGGCTTCGGCATCGGAGGCGACGTCCGAAAGCGAATAGACCGTCGCGCCGCGCGCAAGCGGGTTGGGCGCGCTGTCCATGTGAAGCGAGACGAACATGGCCGCATCGAGGCGCTGCGCGACTGCAGCGCGCTCGTCGAGCGAGAGATAGCGGTCGTCGTCGCGAGTCATCGCCACGCGTACGCGACCGCGCCTGACGAGATCGTCGCGCAATTCGCGGGCCAGCGCGAGCGTCAGATCTTTTTCCTGGACCTGGCCCGACACGCTCGTCGCGCCCGGGTCTCGGCCGCCGTGCCCTGCGTCGATCACGACGATCGGTCGTCCGCGCGCTTGGGGCGCTCCGTAGATCGTGTCGGTGACCGGCGGCGGAAGGTTGACCGTGAGGCTCGATTGAGCGGCCGCCCCGCTTCGGCCCGCAAGCGCGAACAGGATCGCGCCCGCGGCGAGCACGGTCAATGTGCCGCCGGCGATTGCCCCTGCCTTGCCGAATACTGGCACCATCCACCAACCCGTTGACCCGCAACGCATATATCACGGGAACATGGTTAACAGGAAATTTAGCCGCGCAGCGCGGCCGCCGCACGGGCGCGTTCTGCGACTGAATCCATGCTATCGCCGGTGCGGTAGAGCCACGTGCCGCCGACGCACAGGACAGTGTCGAGCGCGAGCCAGTCTGCCGCATTGTCCGCTCGGATGCCGCCGGTCGGGCAGAACCGGATGTTCCCGAACGGCCCGGAAAGCGCCTTGAGTGCGGCGATTCCGCCGGATGCCTCAGCAGGGAAAAATTTGAACCGGTCGAGACCGAGGTCGAGTCCCCGCATGATGTCACCAGCAGTCGCGACCCCGGGCAGGTAGCAGATTTCGGAGCGCGCAATGGCAGTGGCAAGCGGTTCCGTGAGACCGGGCGAGACGATGAACCGCGCACCGGCGGCCGCCGCGTCGTCCAGCTGGCGCTCGTTCAGCACCGTTCCCGCACCGACGATCGCGCCCGGGACCTTGCTCATCTGCCGGACGGCGTCGAGCGCGCCGGGCGTCCGAAGCGTCACTTCCAGCACGCTAAGTCCGGCGCCCACGAATGTCTCGGCGAGCTTGGCCCAATCTCCTTCGCCGTCGAGCACGAGGACGGGGATGACGGGCGACGCACGCATGATCTCGTCGATGGTCATCCATGCTCCTTCGCAAAGGCGGCCGCCGCGCCGATCAGGCCCGGCTGCGGATGGGTGATCAGCTTCACCGGCATTTCGTCCATTCGTCGCTCGAACCGACCCTTCGCAATGAACCGGTCGCGAAATCCGGAGCGCGGCAGATATTTGGCGAGCCGCAGCCCGACTCCGCCGGCAATCACCACTGCAATGGCGCCCTGCGCAAGGGCAATATCCCCGGCGACCGACCCGAGTGTCAGGCACAGCCGGTCGAGCGCGGCATTGGCGAGGCTGTCGCTCCCGGCAAGGGCCGCGGCCCACAGGGCTTTTTCGTCATGGAAGACGAGGTCCTGCCCCTCGATCGCTCCAAGCGCTTCGTACAGGTTCCACAGTCCCCGCCCCGAGGCGATCCGCTCGACCGACACCCGCCGGAAGTTGTGCCGAAGCTCGACGAGGATTCGGTCCTCGAGCACGTCGAGCGGAGCGAAATCGATGTGTCCGCCCTCGCTCTCGATCACTTCGTAGCGCTCGCCGTTCATGAGCAGCGCCGCAACGCCGAGACCGGTGCCCGGACCGACAATGCTGATCACGCCGTCATCCGGCAGCGGCCGCTCCGGACCGCACAGATGCTGAAAATGCTCGTTCCCGAGCGTCGCCACCGCGTATGCGACGGCGCCAAAGTCGTTGACGATCGTGTATCGGCCGACGCCCAGACGCTCTTCGATCAGTGCCGGCCGGATGACCCACGGGTTGTTTGTGAGCTTCAGCACATCGCCGCCCACAGGACCGGCGAAGGCGATCGCGAGCTCGTCGGGAAGGTCGATCCCGTCGCGGCGCCCGAACTCCTGCCACGCGAGCTGAAAGCTCCCGTGCTCCGAAGTCCGCAGCGTGACAGGCTCGCCAAGCGCAACCACTCGGCCGCCGTCGATTTCGGCAAGCGCGAAGCGGACGTGGGTGCCGCCGACATCGGCGACTGCGACCTTCCTCACACGTGCTCCGCTTCCATCGCGTCGAGCAACGCCGACGCGCCCCTTTCCGCCTCGCTCGCATGCATGCGCATCAGCGCGAACAGCTCGCGCCCGGTGCCGATCGGCGGGGGCGGCGCATTCGCTGGCGCTCGCGTCGCCAGGTCGACCCCAACGGCGTCGAGCGCTCCGCTTCGTGCGTCCAGACGAACAAGGTCGCCATCCCGCACTCGCGCGAGCGGCCCATCGGGAAGCGCCTCGGGGGACACGTGGATCGCGGCGGGCACCTTGCCGCTCGCGCCCGACATGCGCCCGTCGGTTACCAGCGCGACCTTGTGCCCTCGATCCTGAAGCACGCCGAGCGCCGGCGTGAGCTTGTGCAGCTCGGGCATGCCGTTCGCGCGGGGGCCCTGGAAGCGGACGAGGACGATACAGTCGCAGTCGAGCTCGCCTGCCTTGAACGCCTCGAGCACTTCGTGCTGATCGGAGAAGCAGCGGGCCGGCGCCTCGATCGTCCAGCGCTCATCGTCGACCGCGCTGGTCTTGAACACCGCGCGGCCGAGATTTCCCTGCACCAGTCGAAGGCCGCCATCGGGCTGAAACGGCTGGGATGCGGGCGGAGCATGTCGATGTCGGCGCTTTCCTCGGCAGGCTTCCACACCAGCTCGTCGTCATGAAGCTCGGGATTGCCGATCCACGCGTCCATTGAATCGGCACCTGCGGTCAGCCGATCGCCATGAATCAGCCCTTCCCCCGCGAGCGTATACGTGACGAAGGCCATGCCGCCGGCATCCTGGAAGTCGTTCACGTCCTTGGCGCCGTTCGGATAGACCCGTGCGATCAGCGGCACGGCGCTCGAGAGGTCGGCGAAATCCTGCCAGTCGATCACGATCCCCGCCGCGCGCGCGATCGCCGGGAGGTGGATGAAATGGTTCGTCGAGCCGCCGGTGGCCAGGAGGCCGGTCATCGCGTTGACGATTGCTTTTTCATCCACGACTTCGCCCAGCGGCCGCTCGCCGCTGCGGGCAAGCTCGGCAAGCCGATGCACGGCGGCGCGGGTCAGCGCCTGTCGCAGCGGTGTTCCGGGATTGACGAACGCCGCATTGGGCACGTGAAGCCCCATCAGCTCCATCATCATCTGATTTGAATTCGCGGTGCCGTAAAAAGTGCAGGTGCCCGGGGCATGGTACGAGCGGCTCTCTGCTTCGAGAAGCTCGTCGTGGCCTGCCTTCCCTTCCGCGTAGAGCTGCCTGACGCGTTGCTTTTCCTTGTTCGGCAAGCCCGACGGCATCGGTCCGCCGGGCACCAGAAGCATCGGCAAGTGGCCGAAGCGAAGCGCGCCGATCAGAAGGCCGGGCACGATCTTGTCGCAGATGCCGAGCAGCGCTGCAGCGTCGAACATGCCGTGGCTGAGCGCGACCGCAGTCGCCATCGCGATCACGTCGCGGCTGAACAGCGACAGGTCCATCCCGGGCTGCCCCTGCGTCACGCCATCGCACATCGCCGGAACCCCGCCCGCGACCTGCGCCGTCGCGCCGACCTCGCGCGCAAAGATCTTCATCTGCTCGGGGTAGCGGGCGTACGGCTGATGGGCCGAGAGCATGTCGTTATAGGCGGTGACGATTCCGATGTTCGGGCCGGCCAGGCCGCTGATGACGCTTTTGTCCTCGCCGGACGCGGCAAAGCCGTGCGCGAAATTGCCGCATGACAGGCGCGACCGGTTGACGCCGCACTCCTTCTGCTCGGCCATCAGCTCGATATAGCGGCGCCGCGTCGGCCGGGAGCGCTCGACGATCCGGTCGGTGACCGCCGCGACGACTGAATTGAGGCCCATGGGCGCTGCCTACTCGTGCCAGCTGATGCCGTCGCGCTCGGTCAGCGCGATCGCGGCCGACGGTCCCCACGTGCCCGCGGCGTACGGGCGCGGGGTCATGCCCTTCTCGGCCCACGCGGCTCGGATGCGGTCGATCCAGGTCCATTGCGCTTCGACTTCGTCGCGGCGGACGAACAGGGTCGGATCGCCCTCGATCAGGTCGAGCAGCAGCCGCTCGTAGGCGATGCGGCGGCGGTACTCGCTGAACGCATTCGCAAGGCCGATATCGAGCGGGATCTCGCGCAGCCGCACGCCCTGGCGGTCCAGCCCGGGGGTCTTGGCCATCAGCCGCAACTCGATGCTTTCTTCGGGCTGTAGGCCGATGATCAGCTTGTTCGGCTTGGTCGTCGCCCCGCGCGAGGCGAATATCGAATAAGGCACGTCGCGGAATTGGATGAAAATTTCGGTATCGCGCATCGGCATCCGCTTGCCGGTGCGCAGGTAGAACGGCACGCCTTTCCACCGCCAATTGTCGATCTGCGCCTTCAGCGCCACGAACGTTTCGGTATTGCTCTCGTGACCGATCTCCTCGGCATAGCCGGGAACCGGCTCGCCATCGATCGCGCCGCGCGTGTACTGGCCGATCACCGTGTCCCGCTCGACATTCTCGCCGGTGATCGGCCGCAAGGCGCGGAGCACCTTGACCTTCTCGTCGCGAACTGCAGTTGCGTTGAAATCGCTCGGCGGCTCCATCGCGACCAGCGCGACGAGCTGGAGCATGTGGTTCTGGACCATGTCCCGGAGCGCGCCCGCCTGGTCGTAATAGTCGCCCCGCCCTTCGACGCCGATCGTCTCCGCGACGGTGATCTGGACATGGTCGATGTGCGCCGCGTTCCAGAGCGGTTCGAACAGCAGGTTTGCGAACCGCAGCGCGAGCAGGTTCTGGACCGTCTCCTTGCCGAGATAATGGTCGATCCGGAATGTGCGAATTTCCGGGAAAGCGGCAGCGACCGCATCATTGATCTCGCGGCTCGATTCCAGATCGACTCCAAGCGGCTTCTCGAGTGCCATGCGCACCGTAGGACAGGCGAGCCCCGCGGCCTCGAGCCCGTCGATCGTGGGCTTGAACAGCGACGGCGCCGTAGAAAGGAAGATCGCGACGCCGTGACAAGGATCGCCGATGCATTTGGCGAGGCGGCTGAATCCCTCCTCATCGTTGATGTCGAGCGGGACATAGTGGAGCCTCGAAAGGAACCGCTGAGCGACACCTTCCGAATAGAAGGCCGCGGGGAGATATTCCTTCAGCGCTGCATCGGCCCGCTCGCGGAACCCCGCATCGTCCAGCTCCGTCCGAGCGGTGCCGATGATCCTGAGGTCCGCCGGAAGCAGCCCGTCGGAATCGAGGCCGTAGAGCGACGGAAGCAGCATGCGCCGGGCGAGGTCGCCGGTCGCACCGAACATCAACAGGGTCGAAGCCTTCTCCACCATCGCGCGCCTGCTATAGAGGGTGAATTGTTAGCGCAAACAACGAATACGCATCCGGCGGCAGCCTACATGCCCGTGGCCGCGAACGTGTGGCCGTCAGGATCGAGCTCTCTCAAGTCGCGTCCGCGCGTCTCCATGCCGAACCAGGCGACCAGGATCAACGCGCCGACGGTTGGCACGATGATGATCAGCGATACGATCCCGAGCGGCGGCACGAGCGCGAACAGTGCCAACAGCTGCGCAAGCATGCCGCCGGCCTTGGTGCACGCCGCGACAATGCCCGTCGTTCTCCCGCGGATGCGGAGCGGAAAGCTCTCCGCGGCATAAGGCAGCACCATCGCGATCAGTCCGTTCGTGCCGATGATCAGCAGCGCGACGGGAAGCACGGGACTGCCCGATCCCGTCATCTCGAGCCTCAGCACGCCAAGAAGCCCAAGAATGGTAACTGCGAGCGAGCCCACCACCGACCATTTGCTGCTCCATGCGCTGTAGGTGAACGCGACGACGAAGGTCGTCGGGAAGGCGATGAGTGCGCTCTCCGCGAGCAGCTTGCTCGAGACGGCGACGCTATAGCCCTTCGAGACGAGATCGTCGGGAAGCCAGAGCAGCAGCCCGAAGTAGATCAGCCCGAAGCAGATCGCCGCGAGGCTGAGTGCCAGCAGCTTGCCGAGGAATGCCTTGCCGGTGAGCGCGACGGCCTCCGTTCGGCCCAATTTTTCGGCCGCAGGCACACGCAGCTTGTGCGCTTTCGATCCGAACCGCTGCATCACCCGGCGTGCTTCTTCCCTGCGGCCGCGCGCGAGGAGGAATTTCGCGGATTCGGGAATGAAGGCCCCGAGCAGGACCAGCGTGAGGCCGGTCGGGAGGTTGAGCAGCCAGAGGATTCGCCATCCGAACATCGGCTGCAGAAGCGCCGAGAAGCCGCTCGCCGCGAAATAGCCCCCGACGGCGCCGAGGCCGCCGACCAGCACCAGCGACCAGCCGCGGTGGCGGCTCGGCATCATTTCCGCGAGCAGCGCATAGGTGACGGGCAACATCCCTCCGGCGGCAACGCCCATCAGGAAGCACATCGCCACGTTCCACGCGAGGGACGGCATTGCGCCGCAAATGGAGGTGCCAACGAACATTACGGCGGAGAGCAGCATCGACGCTTTCCGGCCGTAGATGTCGGCGATGATTCCCCACACGATCGAGCCGATCACGGTCCCCACCAGAGCCGAAAACGGGAATTGCGACACGGTCGCCTTGTCGACCTGATATTCCGTCATCATTCCCGGGAGCACGAAGCCGAGCGTCGCGGGCTTCATGATGTCGATCACCAGCGCAATCACGAGCACGGCCATCAGCATCCAGTGCGCCCAGCCGAGCGGCGCATCCTCCGGCGGCGAGACGACGATGTCCTCCGACGCCGCGATCTGCCGCCCAACGTCCCTCGGAAGCAGGCCGTACGCCGCAGTGACCATACCCCCGACAATCGCGGCCATCCCGGCGACCATGTCCCATCCGACCGTCATTCCGGCGAGCATGAAATGGTTGTGCCGCCCCATCAGGAACATCGGAATGTGAAGCAGCACCCCGCAGGTCACCATCGTGACTCCGAGCGCGAAGGCCCACGGGCCCCGGCGGTCGGAAAACATGCTCGTGCTGGTCATGAAGGCGCCCGAATAGCAGCGCTCCGGCTGGAGTCACGGCTGGACAAAGAAAAGCTCGCGGTGGTTGCGGGGGCGAGTCGGCGATGCTAACTCAGCTTTGATCTCCGGCGTCCGCCGGGGAATATCTGCCGCGGACGGTGCGAAGGGCCGCGGCTCCACGAGGTTGAAGCTCGAATGACGTCACAGGCTGCCCTTCATCCGCTTTTCGGTGAAGCGGCGTTCCCTGCGCAGCGGCGCGGGATGACGCATCGAGCAGACACGCTTTCCAGTCATCCTGCCATCGCACCCGGCCTGTACGCCGGCGGCGGGGCCGCAATTGTCGCGCGCCGGAGCCCGAATAGGCTGAACCGGCGCGCCCGGAGAAATTTCAATGTCCATGCGCATGCTTATCGATGCGCGCCACCCGGAGGAGACCCGGGTAGCGGTCGTCAAGGGAAACCGGATCGAGGAGTTTGACTTCGAATCCGCCGAGCACAAGCAGCTCAAAGGGAATATCTATCTCGCCAAGGTCACCAGGGTAGAACCGTCGCTCCAGGCGGCGTTCGTCGATTATGGCGGCAATCGCCACGGCTTCCTCGCCTTCAGCGAAATCCATCCCGACTATTACCAGATTCCGAAGGCGGATCGCGAAGCCCTGCTCCGCGAGGAAGCCGAGCACGCGGGCGAGGAAGAACGGCTGCGCTCGGCCGAGTACGACGCCGACGACAGCACGCCGGCAGGCGACGAGGCGATCGAGGATGAAGAATCTTCCGAGATCGACGTCGACACGGCAACGGCGACGACGACAGAAGCCGGCACCGGCTCGGCGCGCTCGCCGGTCGACGAATCGGCTGCCGACGAGCTTCGCCGGAAGCGCCAGAACCTGCGCCGCCGCTACAAGATCCAGGACGTGATCCAGCGCCGGCAGGTGCTTCTGGTCCAGGTCGTCAAGGAGGAGCGCGGCAACAAGGGCGCGGCGCTGACCACCTATCTCAGCCTCGCCGGTCGCTATTGCGTGCTGATGCCCAACACCAGTCACGGCGGCGGCATTTCGCGCAAGATTTCGAACGGTGCCGACCGCAAGCGTCTGAAGTCGATCATGTCGGACCTGAACCTGCCCAAGACGATGGGCCTGATCGTCCGCACGGCCGGCCTCCAGCGCACCAAGACCGAGATCAAGCGCGACTTCGATTATCTCGCGAGACTGTGGGACGAGATCCGCGAGCGCACGCTCGGGAGCACCGCGCCGGCGCTGATCTACCGCGACAGCGACCTCATCAAGCGGGCGATCCGCGACCTTTACAACCGCGATATCGACGAGGTGATCGTCGAGGGCGAAGAAGGCTACAAGCAGGCGCGCGGCTTCATGAAGCTGCTGATGCCGAGCCACGTCCGGCGCGTAAAGCTGCACAGCGAAACCACCCCGCTCTTCCAGCGCTATGGCGTCGAGGATCAGCTCAGCGCGATGTACCAGCCGATCGTCCAGCTGAAGTCGGGCGGCTATCTGGTCATCAACCCGACCGAGGCCTTGGTCTCGATCGACATCAACTCGGGGCGCTCGACGCGCGAGCACAACATCGAGCAGACTGCGTACAACACCAACCTGGAAGCGGCGCAGGAGATCGCGCGTCAGCTCAGGCTGCGCGACATGGCCGGCCTGATCGTCATCGACTTCATCGACATGGAGCAGTCGAGCCACGTCCGTAAGGTCGAGAAAGCGATGAAGGACGCGCTGAAGAACGACCGCGCGCGCATCCAGGTCGGGCGCATCTCGAGCTTCGGGCTGATGGAGATGAGCCGTCAGCGGCTCAGGACCGGCGTGCTCGAGGCGTCGACCAAGCCGTGCCCGCACTGCGACGGCACCGGCCTGATGCGCACCGCGGCGTCCGCAGGGCTGTCCGCGCTCCGGATCATCGAGGACGAGGCCGCCCGCGGCCGCGGCGACCGCATCTGCCTGCGCGCGGGCAAGGAAGCCGGCGTCTACGTCCTCAACAAGAAGCGCGCCGAGCTCGCGGATATCGAGCTCCGCTACGGCGTTTCGATTGAAATCCTGATCGACGAGAGCTTCGAAGGCGCGCGGATGACCGTCGAAAGCTCGGGCGGCCGGCCAATCGCACAGCCGCGGATCGAGGTTCCGGCCGTCGAGGACGAGCCGGACGAGGAAATGGTCGAGATTTCCCTTGAGGACGAGGAAGAGGACGAGCGCGAAGAGGAAGAAGAAGCCCGGCCCCGCGGCGAAGAGCGCGAAGGCGGTGAAGAGCGGCACGGTCGCCGCCGTCGCCGGCGCCGTCGCGGCGGACGCGGGCGTGCGAGGCACGAAGGTGGAGAAGACGAGGGTCAGCAACACGCGCCCGAGGAGGCCGCTGCGCCCGCGAAAGTTGAACCGGCCGAGCAAGCCGAATCTCCCGCCGGGCAGCAGGAGCATGAGGAAGGCGGTAAACGCCGGAGGAGACGCCGCGGCGGCAAGGCGAAGGAAGCGTCTCAGGAAGATCGCCACGCTGCGGTCGAGCCGGACAGCTCGCCGATGGTGGAGCGGCCAGTCGACGAGGAGCCTCCGATCACCGAAACGGCGGCGGCCGAAGAACCCAAGCCGAAGCGCCGCCGCTCAAAGAAGGCTGCAGCCGAGGCCGAGGTGACTGTGCCGGAGGCCGCACCCGCCGAAGCACCTCCCGCCGAAACAGCCGACCAGGCGGCTCCGCCGGCAAAGCCCGAGCGCAAGCGGCGGACGAAGGCAAAACCCGAAGCCGAGTCGGCCGAAACTCCGGCCGAAGAACCGGTCAGCCTTCCCGCGGCGAACAACGACACTGCTGCGGAGGCCGGGTCGGAGCCGCGTCGCGGGTGGTGGCAGCGGACCTTCGGGTAAGAGCCTCAGGTCATGGCGACCCCGGCCCCGAGCCGAGGGAAGGAATGCACCGCCGCAGCTGATTGCGCCGTCACCAAAGCTCCTGGCAATGACGAAAGAGCAGTTTTCATCACCGGTTCAGGCCGGAAAATGGTAATCGGCGGCCGATGAGGTCGCCGGTTGCACGCTTTGCGCGCTTGCTGATGCTCGCGCTGACCCTGGCCTTCGCCGGTTGGCAACCGGCAGTCGCACAGGACGATTCGGGGCCGCAAATCCTCCGCGACACCGAAACCGAAGCGCTGTTCCACGACATGTCGCTGCCGCTGATCAAGGCTGGTGGGCTGGACCCCGACAGCGTCAAGGTCGTTCTGCTGAACGATCCGGAGATCAACGCTTTCGTTTCGCAGGGCCAGACGGTGTACGTGCAATCCGGCCTGCTCGAGGCAGCGGACAACATCAACCAGGTCCAGGGCGTCGTCGCGCACGAGCTCGGTCACGTCATCGCCGGTGATTCTATCCGCAGCGCCCAGGGCGAGAAGCAGGCGGTGGGAATCAGCATCCTCTCGCTTCTGCTCGGAGTGGCAGCAGTTGCGGCCGGCGCGGGCGAAGCGGGGATGGGCGTCCTGATGGCAGGGCAGCGCGCTGCGCTCGGCGACATGATGGCGTTCACGCGCGGCCAGGAAGCGACGGCCGACGCCACCGCCTCGCGGCTTCTTTCGAAATCGGGGATCAGCGGCAAGGGTCTGCTCGACTTCTTCGCCAAGCTGCAGAACCAGGAATATCGGCTCGCGATCTACGATAAGGACAGCTTCGACCGCGATCACCCGCTGTCGTCGGAGCGCATCCAGGCACTTCAGCAGAAGCTGATGAGCGATCCGGCATGGAACAAACCGACCGACCCCAAGCTCGAGGCGCGGTTCGAACGGGTCAAGGCCAAGCTGCTCGGCTACGTCAACCCGAAGCAGGCGGTGCTCAAATATCCGGAAAGCGACCAGAGCGTCCCCGCGCACTACGCCCGAGCCTACGCCTATCACCTCAGCGGCTATCCCGACAAAGCCGAGCAGGAAGCGAATGCGTTGCTCGCGATCGACCCGCACGACCCCTATTTCCTCGAGTTGAAGGGGCAGATCCTGCTCGAGGACGGGAAGCCCAAGGACGCGGTCGTGCCGCTGCGCGAAGCCACCGAGCGCTCCGGCAACGCCCCGATGATCGCCGCGATGCTCGGGCACGCACTGGTCGAAACCAACGACCCCAAGAATTTCACCGAGGCCAAGGACATTCTGAAGGTCGCCGTTAGTCGCGATAACGAGGACCCGTTCGCCTGGTATCAGCTCGGCATCATCTACGATCGCGAGGGCGACCAGTCGCGCGCGTCGCTGGCAACGGCCGAGCGCAACAATCTCGAGGGCAATCCGAAGATGGCGCTGGCGAGCGCACAGATGGCGATGAAGGGAATCCAGCCCGGAACGCCGGACTATCTTCGAGCGCAGGATATCGCCATGGTGTCGAGGGCCGAGCTGGCCAAGAAAGACAAGAAATACCGGGACAAGAACTTCCAGTGACCGAAAACAAAGCGCCGGCCCGCGGGCGGGGGATATTCGGAGCGGCAGTCGCGGGTGGCATCATGGGTTCGTTGCTGACGGCCGCGGCGTTGTTCTTCGCGATTCCGAACATGCTGAGCAGCCGGATCGTCAGGCAGGGACTGATCGCGGACCCCAAGATCCTTTCCGACGCCGTCGACGCCCTTCGCGATGCTCAATATGAGCCGGTGCTCGCGGCCAATCGTGCCGCGATTGAAACGCCATTCGGAAGCTCGTGGAAGGGCTCGGCCAAACCCGACGTGACCCTGGTCGAATTCTTCGATTACGCATGCCCTTACTGCAAGGCGAGCAACCCGAGCATCGACCGCCTCCTGAAGGAGGACAAGGGCCTGCGCGTGGTCTATCGAGAGCTCCCGATCCTCGGCCCGGAGAGCGTGACCGCCGCGCGGCTCTCGCTCGAAGCGTCGCAGCTTGGCCGTTTCGCCAAATTCCACGACACATTGTGGGCCACCGGCCGCCCGGCCCCCGACACCAACGCCGCAGCTGCCCAAGCCGCGGGAATCTCGCCCCAGCCGAAGGACGATCCGGCGATCGAGGCCGAGCTCAAGCGCAATTTCCAGCTTGCCGGCCAGCTCGGCGCAACGGGAACGCCGCTGTTCGTCATCGGCGACAAGGTCATGAACGGGGCCGTCGGCTACGACGCGCTGAAGCAGGCGATCAACGCCGCGAGGACGAAGGCCAGCTAAGCGCGCCAACCTCTGCTTCCGGCGATCACAGACACGGGTTGTAAAGAAGTTCGCCTGTACGGGGTCCACCGGATCATGTTGGCTCGATGAGCCGAAGGGGCAGCGATGAAGCCGTACATCCTCGGTGCGATCTGCATATGGTTCACTTGCGGCATTGTCGGTGCGGTGATGCTCGGCCAGCAACGCGTCGACGTCCCCACGATCCTGGGCGGTCCGATCACATTCTGGAACGCTTTTGACAGGCCGCTCGACGACTAGTGCCGCTGATTCGCGTCAGCTCTCCGCTGGCGCTTTGAAGCCCTGCGCGACCACGTACCATTCGCTCGAATCCTTGCGGCTCGCAGGGGGCTTCGCGTGCTTCACGCTCGAGAAGCTGCGCTTGAGCTCCGCGACGAGCTGGTTGTCGGCACCGCCGGCGAGCACCTTGGCGACATAAGCGCCCCCCGGCCGAAGGACCTCGCGTGCGAATTCGAGGCCCGCTTCGACCAGCGCCATGGTCCGCAAATGGTCCGTCTGCTGATGGCCGACCGTGTTCGCGGCCATGTCTGACAGGACGAGGTCCGCCGGAGCGCCGAGCGCTTGACGGAGCCGATCAGGCGCGGCTTCGTCCATGAAGTCCATCTGCAGGATGGACACTCCGTCGAGCGGGTCGGTCGGCAGCAAGTCGATGCCGACGATGCTTGCCTGCGGTGCCTTGCGGCGAACGACCTGGCTCCAGCCGCCGGGCGCGATGCCGAGATCGATCACCGCCTTGACGCCTTGGAGCAGCCCGAAGCGCTCATCCAATTCGAGCAGCTTGTACGCGGCGCGGCTTCGATAATTCTCGGCTTTTGCGCGTCTGACGTAGGGATCGTTGAGCTGCCGTTCGAGCCACCGCGTGGACGAGACTTTGCGGCCCCTGGCGGTCCGCAGGCGCTTCACGCCCCTCCCCCGCTCTTCGACCGAGCGCGGAAATTCAAAGCACCCATCCGTCGCGCGCCATGAGCGAGCGCAGGATGCCCTCGCGGATGCCGCGGTCGGCTACGCCGAGGTTCTTCGCCGGCCAGATCTCGATGATCGCTTCGAGGATGGCGCAGCCGGCGACGACCAGGTCCGCGCGTTCGTTGCCGATGCACGGCAGCGCCGAGCGTTCGTGGTAGTCCATGCCGGCGATCATGGTGCTGATTTCCTGCATGGCGCCGATCGGCACGTGCAGGCCGTCGACTGCGCGGCGGTCATAGAACGGCAAGGCGAGATGCACGCTCGCCAGGGTGGTGACCGTGCCGCTGGTGCCGAGCAGGCGAATGTCCTCGCGTCCTTCGGGGAGCATCGGGATGAAATTGGCGAAGGCGCGCCGTGCGCGCTCGCGCATGCGCCCGTAGGCCTGGAGCCGATCCGGCCCTTCGAGCGCTTCCTTGCCTTCGCTCTCGGTCAGCGAAACCACGCCCCACGGCGCGCTCCACCAGGCGCGGATCCTCGGGCTGCCCTGCTCCTGGTCGATGACCACGAGTTCGGTCGACCCACCGCCAATGTCGAAGATGAGCGCAGGTCCGTCGCCGGGCTCGAGCAGCTTGTGGCACCCGAGCACCGCGAGGCGAGCCTCCTCGGCGGGCTCGATGATGTCGAGTGCAATCCCGGTCTGATCGCGCACGCGGTCGGCGAACTCCTGGCCATTCGCCGCGCGCCTGCAGGCCTCCGTCGCCACCGAGCGTGAGAGAGAGACGTTGCGGCGCCTGAGCTTGTCGGCGCAGATGGAAAGCGCGCCGACGGCGCGGTCCATCGCTTCCTGTGACAGCGCCCCCGAGCGGGCGAGCCCTTCGCCAAGCCGCACAATCCGCGAGAATGCGTCGATAACCGTGAAGCCGCCCTCCTTGGGGCGGGCGATCAGCAATCGGCAGTTGTTGGTGCCGAGGTCGATTGCACCATAGGTGTGGCGATGCGGCTCACGCTTCGGCGAGAAGCCCTGCTCCGATGGCCCGCCCTGCTCACGGTACGCCTGCTGCAGGGCCGGCGCGCTGGCGACACCCTGCGCCATTGAACGCCCGTTTCTTTTCTTCACCGCCGTTGCCCGGCGGCTGACTTGGGGCGGTTTTAATCACAATTTTATAGGTTTGGGCAAGTGCAAGGAGCCGCTTTGGCCGCCGTTGACAGCGTACAGAGGCCTTTCTATCCCGCCGCTTCCCAAGCTGCCCCGTCGTCTAATGGTAAGACTACGGACTCTGACTCCGTCAATCGTGGTTCGAATCCACGCGGGGCATCCAGGTTAACACAGTTGATTCAAATCAGCTTTGGACTGCATTTCATCGCGGCGCCGTAACGTTCTGCCGTTGACGGTTGAACTGCTGTTTACCGTCGCATTCCCGACATTGGCGATCCGTGATTCCTTCCCCGCTGGACTGAGGGAGAGTGGCCATGGATCGACGCGCATGCTGGGGCGCGCTGCTCGCGGGGCTGGTAGCCCCCTCTCCCGCTCAAGCGTCCCCGCCGTCGAGCCGCTTCGTTGCCGATTCGTCAAACCTCCTCGCGACGGCCCCAAACATGCTCGGCACGCGCGCCGTTCCGATCAAGGCCGACCGGTTTTCCGATTACCTCAAGCGCGCGCGCGAGGACGCGTCGGGGTCGCCACTGCTGCAGCGGCTGATCGGTCCGGCGCGCCAGTTGCCCCCGCTTCAGAAAATCGCGTTCGTCCAGCACGCGGTCACCGCGAGCATTCACTGGATTTCGGACGCCACGCAGTGGGGACAGCACAGCTATTGGGCAAGCGCCGCGCAGACCCTCGCCAAGGGGGCGGGCGACACCGAGGACCGCGCGATCGTCAAGCTTCAGGCGCTGCGAGCGCTCGGCTTCAACAATTCCGACCTGTTCCTCACCCTCGCACGCGATCGCGTCGGTGGGCCGATGACCGTGCTCACCGTCCGCAGCGGCGGACGCTATTACATCGTCGACGATACCGGCGGGCGGCCGTACCAGGCGGAAGAGCGCCGTTACGAGTTCCAGCCGATCATGAGCTTCGGAATGTACGGCGCCTGGGTTCACACACGTCCGGTCGTCTTCGCCGGCGGCGTCAATGCGCCAAGCGCGACTCCGCCCATGAGCAGCTCATCGTCGCTTGCAGCCGTTGCGGGTAACCCCTCGACGGTTACCCGCAAGTAGCCGTCGGTCTCCTACCTGCGCCCGCCTGTGTTATGACGACGCGGGGGGAGCCAGCCATGTGGCCATTGCGACGTCTTGCAGTTTTCACGATCGTCCTAAGCCTTGCCGGCTGCGCACGCGAGCAGCGACCGGCGCCGGCGCCTTACACCGCTCCGCGGCGGCCTTCGCCGCGTCCACTCCAGACACCCGCCGAATCCGAGGCGGCTTTCGTTTCTGAGAACGGCTCGATCGACCTGTTCGTCATCCGCTCGTCCGAACTCGCGCTCGAACGCTCCACGTCGCCGCGGGTCCGCGATTTCGCGCGGACGATGATAGACGATCACAAGGGCACCAGCGCGCAGCTGTCGCTCGAGGGACGCCGGCTGAACCTGCTGCCCTCGGCAACTCTCAGGCCCGCCGAGCAGGCGATGCTCGATCAGCTGGAAGCGAGCACCCGCTTCGACGCCGATTACGTTCGTGACCAGCGCCTCGTGCACCAGCAAGCGGTTGCGCTCGACAGCGCTTATGCCGCGAACGGGCGGAGCCCGACGCTGCGTCCCGTCGCCGCTGCGGCACTCCCGATCGAACAGCGACACCTGAGGCTGCTCGCCTATCTCTGAAGCGCGACGGCTGGGAAGCCGACGGTAAACGCCGCGCTAACCATGATCTCTAAGCCAATATTCGCCTTGCTTTGCGACACCGCGATGCATGGCAATCCGTACCCTCTCGCGCATTTCGATCGGCCTCTCGGCGACGGCCGCGGCGCTCGCCTTGTTCCCGGCCAGCGCATCGGCCCAGTCGGTCCCGGTGGGGGCCGCCGGCTCGCTAGTCTGGTCGAAAAGCGAAGCGATCCTCGGCGCTCCGAGCGCGCTCCAGGCGATCCTCGCCCAGCAGCACGCCGCTCCCGCGCGCGTTGCTCCTGCATCCTATTCGGTCCCGCGGCTGACCCAGGCGGTCGTCCGCATGCAACCGGCCGATGAAGGTGCGATCAGCGGCCGCCCCGACGTGTTCGGCTCGGTCGCGCTCCAGGTTGCACACACGCCGCTCGATGCGCGCTGGCACGCGGTCGAGCACCGGCCGGTGACCGGTGCACCCGCCCGCTTCGCTGCGGCGATGAAGCCGCTCGACGCGAGCGCGCAGCTGCAGCTCGTCAATCGCTATGTGAACCGGCACGTGCGCTATGAAGAAGACGAGCAGCGCTTCGGTCGCCCCGACGTCTGGGCGACCGCCAACGAGACGCTGCGCAGCGGCCGCGGCGATTGCGAGGATTATGCCATCGCCAAGCTGCAGCTGCTTCGGGCAGCGGGCTTTTCGGATCGGGACCTCTATCTGACGATTGTCCACGATCCGGTGCGGCGCGCCGACCACGCCGTGCTGGTCGCGCGGGCGGGCGGTCACATGTTCGTGCTCGATGACGGCACCGACGAGGTTCTCGATTCACGCGCCGTCAGCGACTATCGTCCGATCCTGACCTTCGCCTCCTACGGCGAATGGACCCATGGATATCGCGTCGACCGTGCGCCGGTCGAAGTTGCGGCTGCCGACGAGAATCAGCGTTCGCGCAGCGCGTCGCTCCTGGCCTTCAACGCGGGCTTCAATAGGTAGGTGAGGACGCTCTTGCGTCCGGTGATGATCTGCGTGCTGGTCATCATTCCGGGCGTGATCGGAAGCGCGTGGCCTGACGCCATCAGATAGCTTTTGTCGGTTTCGACGACGACGGTGAAATAGGCTTCCTTTTCCTTGTCGTCATAAACCGAGTCCGCAGAGACCTGGACAACGCGCCCGTCGAGGCCGCCGTAAATCGAGAAATCGTACGCGGTGACCTTCACCAGCGCGCGGTCGCCGACCTTGATGAATGCGATGTCGGCAGGCTTGACGCGCGTTTCGACGAGCAGCTTGTCGCCGAGCGGTACGACTTCCATGATTTTCTGACCCGGCTGCACGTAGGAGCCGATCGTCGTGACCTGGACGTCGTTGACCACGCCATCGACGGGTGAGCGGATCTCGGTCCGGCTCAGCTTACCCTCGGCGCCGAGCAGCGACTGCTCATTGACGGCGATCTTGGCCTTGACCTGGCTGCGCTCGTCGAGCGCCTGCTGCTTGAACTCGAACTGCGCCTGCGACGCCTGTGCCTCCGCTTCGCGCACCGCGGCCTCCGCCTTGCCCTGCTGCTCGCGCGCGGCAGCAATCCGGCCCTGAATGTCGACGACTTCGCGCTGCTTCTCGAGCAGATCGGTCTGCGGCACGATGTTCTTGGCTGCGAGCGGAGCCATCATCTGCACCTGGTGCTGGGCGAGGCCGAGCGTAGTCTGGAGACTGCTGATGGTCGCTGCCGCTTCGCCGGCATCGCGCCGCGCCTGGTCGGCGCCGGCCTGCGCAGCGGCGACCTTGCTGTTGAGCGCGGACTCGCGCGCCGCCTGAAGCGCCTCTTCACCGGCGCAATCGGGCCCGCTGCAAGCGACCGACTTGCCCATGCCCTCTTCGGTGAGCCGTCCGGCGCGCGCTTCGAGCGACTGCGTTTCCGCCTGGATCTGCCCGAGCTGCGATTCGCTCTCGGGGTTGTCGAGACGGACGAGCAGCTGCCCCTTGTGGACGCGCTGTCCCGAACGGACGAGTATTTCGCTGACCGTCGCCGTGTCGCCGGCAGTGATCGTCTGCAGCTTGCTCGACGGGATCACCCTCCCCTCGCCGCGCGTGACTTCGTCCACCTGGGCGAGGCTCGCCCACAGCAGGAACATCGCGAACGCGACCGCGGAAGCGATGATGATCATCCGTGCGCCGGTCATCGGCTGGCGATGCTTGATCGCTGCCCCGACGAATGGAATGGTAGCCATGATACGCTTGCTCCCGAAATCCGTTATCTGCTGCCCGTCATCGGTCCCGCGGGCGAAGCCGCAGCGACCTGACGCGGTGCCGAAGAAGTCCCTTGCTGCGCGGCGATCATCTTGGATGCCGCACTGTCGCTGTCATCCGGACCGGGGATGTTGAGCGTCCAGCCCTTGGACGTATCGAGCAGTCCGCCGACATCGTCCGGCGCCCGCGACACCGGCGGCCCCGCATCCGCCTGCGGCTGAGCATCGGTCGCATCGGCGATCGCCGCGTCTGGTGCCGGCGGCGCCGGCCGCATGGTCAGCGGATCGAGCGGCTCGCCGATGTAGCGGCCGGTGAACGCCGCCGGCTGCCCCCAGGCGCCCGGCCAGCGATAGAAGATATGTTGTCCGATCTCGGCGACCTTGGCGAGCAACGGTGCCCAGCGCGGGGCGACATAATCGGCATGGTAGTGAGTCGCCTCGCCGACCGCGGTCTCGACGTAGCCCGACAGTGCTGCGCGAGCGACTTGCTCCGCCTCGCGCCACGCGTCGGCAGCGGGCTTGCGGTAAAGCGCGCCATCGCAAACGAAGGTGAACTGGCACGTGCCGCTGCCCGCGCCCTGGTAGACGACGCCGCAGATCGACTTGGGAAAGGCCGGGTGGCGCAACCGGTTGAGCACGACCTGAGCAACCGCGCGGCGCCCCTCGATCGGCTCGAACCCCGCTTCGTAATAGACCGCC
>JAICXO010000135.1 GCA_025980335.1 Sphingomonas sp.
GGCCCGATGCCGCGGCCGCCAAGCCGGACCCGGCAGCTGGTTGACCCGATGGCGGCGTTCCAGATGGTCCACGTGATGGAAGGCGTGATCATCCGCGGCACCGCGACCGTCCTCCACGATCTCAACCGGCCGCTTTTCGGCAAGACCGGGACGACCAACGGACCGACCAACGTGTGGTTTGTCGGTGGCACTCCGGACATCGTCGCCGGGGTCTATGTCGGCTACGACAATCCAAAGCCGATGGGCGGATGGGCGCAGGGCGGGCGGATCTCGGCTCCGATCTGGAAGGAATGGGCGCAGACCGCGCTCAAGGACGTGCCGAAGGTGCCGTTCGTTGCGCCGCCGGGCATCCGCTGGGTGAGGATCGACCGGGCCAGCGGAAAGCCGGTGTTCGGGGAATTCCCGACGAACGACAATGAGGCCCAGGCGCCGGTCATCTGGGAGGCGTTCCAGCCGCAAACCGAAGCGGTCCAGAGCGGCCGAAGCACGCTTGGCGATCCCTATAGTCCTGGATACCTCCAGCTATGGGAGCAGCAGGCTCAGCAATCGAGCCAGCAGCAGCCCTCGCCAGGCCAGCCGCCGAAGCCGTCGGTCCCTGCCGCAACGGCGCCCGAGCCAAAGCCCGGCTTGCCAACCCAGAACGCAGTCCAGTAGCGCTCTCCCGCGAGAGGTTCGAACATGCGCGCCGAGGCGCAGACTCATATCGATCAGATCAATGCCGCGACCGCGCTTCTGCGCCGGTTCCTCGACTGGGACCGGGCACTGCGGCGTCTGGACGAGCTCAATGCCAAGGTTGAAGACCCGGCGTTGTGGAACGATCCGAAGGCGGCGCAGGACGTCATGCGCGAGCGGCGGCGGCTCGAGGAAGCGATCGGCGCTACACGGACGCTCGAACGCGAGCTGGCCGACACGTCGGAACTGATCGAGCTGGCGGAGAGCGAGGGCGATGACGCGCTGGTCGAGGACGGCATCCGCAGCCTCGCCGAACTGGCGGAGCGCGCCGACCGCGACAAGGTCGCGGCGCTGCTCGCCGGCGAGGCCGACGCCAACAATGCCTATATCGAGGTGAACGCCGGCGCGGGCGGGACCGAGAGCCAGGACTGGGCCGAGATGCTGCTCAGGATGTACACGCGCTGGGCCGAGCGGCACGGGTTCAAGGTCGAAATGATCGATCACCATTCGGGCGAGCAGGCGGGAATCAAGTCCGCGACGATCCTGATCAAGGGCGAGAATGCCTACGGCAATTTGAAGACCGAGAGCGGCGTCCATCGGCTGGTGCGGATCAGTCCGTACGACGCCAATGCGAGACGGCACACCAGCTTCTCCAGCGTCTGGGTCTATCCCGAAGTCGACGAAGACATCGACATCCAGATCGAGGAAAAGGAGCTGAGGATCGACACCTATCGCTCGTCGGGGGCGGGCGGGCAGCACGTCAATACGACCGACAGCGCGGTGAGGATTACGCACATCCCGACCGGAATCGTCGTCGCGTGCCAGAACGAGCGCTCGCAACACAAGAACCGCGCGTCGGCGATGAAGCAGCTCAAAGCGCGCCTGTACGAAGCGGAGCTTCAGAAGCGCGAAGCCGAGGCGGACGCCGCGAATGCCGCCAAGACCGACATCGGCTGGGGCCACCAGATCCGCTCCTACGTGCTTCAGCCATACCAGCTGGTGAAGGATTTGCGGACGGGCGTGACGTCGACCTCGCCCGGCGACGTGCTCGACGGCGACCTCGACCGCTTCATGGCCGCAGCGCTGTCGCAGCGGGTGACCGGCGAAAGGGTTGAGGTCGAGGATGTGGAGTAGAATGTTCCTCCCCAGCTTCAGCTGGGGAGGGGAACCATCCGCGGAAGAGCGGATGGTGGAGGGGTCTCATCTCCGCCGTCAATTACCCCTCCACCATGCTTCGCATGGTTCCCCTCCCCATCGCTTCGCGACAGGGAGGAATCTTTTCTGGGTCGCCCTGCTGGCCCTCGCGTCATGCCGCGCGCAGCCGCAGCAGCCGCACTTCCCGGCGGCGCACCGCGACGTGGCGCCGATCGTCGGAGACACCTTTTCGACTGAGGACGCGCGCGACCGGCTCGGCGAAGCGCAGCAGGTGATGCAGCTCGCCGGCGTGCGGCCGGGCATGTGGGTCGCCGATGTGGGCGCGGGCGAAGGTTATTATACGGTTCGCCTGGCCCGCGTCGTCGGGCCGAAGGGCAGGGTCCTCGCCGAGGACATCATGCCGCAGGTCACCGACCAGCTCGCCGATCGAGTCCAGCGGCAGCGGCTGGACAATGTAGCGGTCAGGCTCGGCACGCCCGACGACCCGAAGCTACCGGCCCACACCTTCGACCGAATTTTCCTCGTCCACATGTATCATGAGGTCGCCTCCCCCTACGCATTCCTGTGGCACATGCGCGAGGGTTTGAAGCCGAACGGGCTGGTGATCGTGGTCGATGCCGACCGGCCGGTGAAGCGTCACGGAATGCCGCCGGAGCAGCTCAAATGCGAATTGGCCGCGCTCAATCTTCAGCCGGTGAAGTTCAGCATGCTGACCGGCGGCGAGGTCTATCTCATGGCCTTTCGCGTCGCCGGGCCGCGTCCCGCCCCGGAGGCGATCCAGCCCTGCAAAAGCTAGAGGTAGCCGAGGCTCCTCAGGCTTGTGCACTCCGCGCCGGCGAAGATCAGGTGGTCGACCAGCCTGCAGTCGAGCGCCTGCGCCGCGCTTGCGAGCCGGCGGGTTGCTCTAAGATCGGACTCGCTCGGCCGCGGGTCGCCGCTCGGATGATTGTGTGCGAGCAGCATCGCGCTGCTGCCATGACGCGCCGCGTCGATGATGATGGTGCGCAGCGGGAAGTCGACGCCGCAGCTGTCGCCTTGATGGTGCGAGAGGTGGAGGCAGTGCGCGCTATGGTCGATATGTGCGACCCACAGGCTTTCCACGGACGGGTCCCGCTCGGCAAAGCAGCCGGCGAAGAACCGGCGCGCGGCGGCGAGGCCGTCTAACCTCAGCGGGAGTTCGGCACGCTGATACCGCACGCTCGTCTTCTATCGGTCCCCAGCGCAGCCGACGACGCGAACCGCGTCGGCTTTGGCTCGTATGTCTATCCAAATCGGGTAGAACCGCGGTCCGGCTGAATCTCGGGCCGCAGCGAATTGCCGCGAAGAACCGCGAGAGTGGAAAAAGTCGCAACCCCCCTTCACAAGTCCCAGAATAGGATTATATCGGCTCCATCCACAAATAGACGGCTCCGCCGCACGGTGACGTGCGCCCGGGGCTTTTCCCGTCCTCTCCGGGACAGGGTCCGAGTTGGCGCACGGACCGAACGCATTGGAGAGGGGCGCGGGGGACGAGCGCTCCACTCATTGTGCATCGGCGCAGGCCGGTGCCCAGCCCGAACCCGCTTTCGCGCGGATCGGCTGCAAGCGCAGGAAACAATATGGCCACCAAAGCGATCGACGCACCGCGCAAGACCACCGGCGGGGCGAGGACGAAGCAGCGGCGAATCCGCAAGATCTTCGGCAACATCCACGAGATTTCCGAAATGCCGAACCTCATCGAGGTTCAGCGCGAGAGCTACGAGCAGTTCCTGCGCTCGGATCCGAAGACCGGTTATGTCTCCGGTCTCGAGAAGACGCTGCGATCGGTGTTCCCGATCATGGATTTCGCCGGCACGGCCCACCTGGACTTCGATCATTACGAGCTCGAGCCGCCGAAGTACGACACCGACGAGTGCCGTCAGCGCGGCCTCACCTATGCCGCGCCGATGCGCGTCACCCTGCGCCTCACGACGTTCGAGATCGATCCCGAGACCGAGGCCAAGTCGGTCATCGATATCAAGGAACAGGACGTTTACATGGGCGACATGCCGCTCATGACCATGAACGGCACTTTCATCATCAATGGCACCGAGCGTGTGATCGTCAGCCAGATGCACCGTTCGCCGGGCGTGCTGTTCGACCACGATCGCGGCAAGACCCACGCCAGCGGCAAATATCTCTTCGCCGCGCGCGTCATTCCGTACCGCGGCAGCTGGCTCGACTTCGAGTTCGACGCCAAGGATATCGTCAACGTCCGCATCGACCGCAAACGCAAGCTGCCGGTGACCGCGCTGCTGCACGCGCTCGGCATGACCAGCGAGGAAATCCTCAACACCTTCTACAACCGCGTGATCTATACGCGGGGCAAGAACGGCTGGCAGATCCCCTACAGCGCCGAGGCATGGCGCGGCCAGAAGCCGACCCACGACGTAGTCGACGCCGACACGGGCGAGGTCGTGTTCAAGGTGGGCGAGAAGATCACGCCGCGTCGGGCCAACCAGGCGGCGAAGGACGGGCTCAAGAACCTGATCATCCCGACCGAGGAAATCTTCGGCCGCTACTCGGCCTATGACCTCATCAACGAGAAGACCGGCGAGATCTACATCGAGGCGGGCGACGAGGTCAGCGAGGAGAATCTCGCGAAGCTCGATGCGGCCGGCGTCAAGACGCTCGAGCTGCTCGACATCGATTACGTCAACACCGGCCCCTGGATCCGCAACACGCTGAAGGCCGACAAGGCCGAGGACGGCGACCAGGCTCTGGCCGACATATATCGCGTCATGCGCCCTGGCGAACCGCCGAC
>JAICXO010000133.1 GCA_025980335.1 Sphingomonas sp.
ATCGAGCGGCTGGGCTATCGCGGAGTGATCAACCACTACATCGGGATGAGCCATTATTTCGCGCTCGACGGATCGGGCATGCTCGACCCCGCGCGGACGTTCAACAGCGCTGCGCTTGGCTGGCACCGTGCCTTTGCCGCGGCGGTGAAAGCGCACGAATATGAAGTGATCTGGTCGTTTTCGTACGAGATCCTCGACATGTTCTGTCCGGACGCGTGGAAGCAACGCGCGTCGGACGGAAGCGTCGGGCTGACAGCGTGGGAACCGCCGTCGGCGCTGCTATCGCCCGCGAACACGGATGCGATGACTTTCCTCAAGAATGTCGCAGCGGCGCTCGTGGGGATTGCGGAAGACGCGGGACTTAAGCCGCAGGTGCAAATCGGGGAACCCTGGTGGTGGGTCACGCCGACCGGCGCGATCTGTTTGTACGACGATGCGGCCAAAGCTGCGCTCGGCGGCAATCCGGTGGCAATCGACAATGTGCGCGACAGCCTGACCGCGGTGCAGTTGCAACTGCTCGACGACGCCGGGGCGTTACTTGCATCGTCGACGTCGGGCATTTGCGCGGCGGTGAAGCAGGCATCGGCCGGCGCCGAGACTCTGTTGCTGACTTATCTGCCGACGGTCCTCGACCCCACGGCGCCGGAGCTCAAGCGAGCGAACCTGCCGAGCGGCTGGGCCACGCCGGCATTCGATGTCCTCCAGTGCGAGGATTACGAGTGGGTGACGAGCAGGCGGGCAGCCGCGCGTACCTCGGCATATGCGGAGGTCAATGCGCGCCTCAGCTACCCGCAAGAGCAGCAGCATTATTTCGCGGGCTTCGTGGCCGACGCTGGACAGCGCGAGCAATGGCGATCGATCGTCGATGCGGCGCTGGACGCGCGGACGCGCGGCTGCGCGGAGGTGTTCGTGTGGGCGCTGCCGCAGGTGCTGCGCGACGGAGTGACTCTGTTTGGAGATGAGGAGGCGGCGGTGACGCCATTCGACGACGTGCTGTTCCCGATCGAAATAGGACAGGAGGCGAGCGTTTCGCCCAACTTCTCGACGAGCATCGTCACGAGCGCCAGCGGATTCGAGGTGCGCAACGCCAATTGGAGCCAGGCGCGGATGCGCTTCGATGCCGGCCCCGGCGTGCGCGGCGATGCAGAGTTGGAGACGTTGCTGTCCTTTTTCCGCGCGCGCCGCGGACCGGCCGTCGCGTTCCGCTTTCGCGACCCGTACGACAACAGCTCCGCGGGAATGACGGGAGAGCCGGGACCGACCGATGAGGCAATCGGAACCGGAGACGGCGCGAACGACGGCTTCGAGTTGGTGAAGACATACGGCGGCGGCGAACAGCGCAGGATCACCCGACCGATCGCCGGCTCGGTGCGCGTGGCGGTGGATGGCACTGAACTCATCTCCGGATGGACGCTCGAGCCGAAGGGCGTCGTCCGGTTCGATACCGCGCCCGCGGCCGGAGCATCGGTCACCGCCGGATTCCTGTTCGACACACCGGTGCGCTTTGCGAACGACCAAATCGAGGTCAATCGCACGAGCTTCCTCGCCGGTGAGGCGCCCTCTGTGCCGATGATCGAAGTGCGCGAGGCCTGAGACATGACCATCTTCGACGGTGAGCTGAACAGCGTCGCCTTGTGCTGGCGGGTCGAACGACTCGACGGCGCCGGAATCGCGCTGACGAGCCATGACGCCGCGCTGGTCAGCGAAGGCATCCTCCATGAGCCGGAGCCCGGGATGACGCCCGCCACGGTGACGCGCAGCCTCGGGCTCGAGCCGCAAGCGGCCGAGGCGGCGGGTAGCTTGAGCAGCGAGGCGCTGAGCCAGGCTGATCTCGCGCTGGGCCGGTGGGACGGCGCAGAGATTCGCGTGACGATGGCCGATTGGGACGACGCCGCAAACACACCGATCCAGCTTATCGGCGGCGAGATCGGCGGCGTCAGCATCGACGGCGATTCCTTCTCCGCGGAGTTGCAGGGTGGCGCGGCAAAGCTCCAGGGGCCGGTCTGTCCCGCCACGTCGGCGGAATGCCGCGCAGCGTTGGGCGACAAGAAATGTCGCGTTGATCTTTCGGGACGATGCCTTGCAGCTCATGTCGTCGCAAGCGACGGCGCAAGCTTCACGCTCGACACCTCCGTCGACGACCGTTTCGTCCTCGGGCGGCTGCGCTACATGAGCGGCGCCAATTGCGGGCTTTCCAGCGTGATACTGTCGTCGGCGGGCAATGTCGTGCAGGTCCGGGACCTTCCGCGCGGCACCGTCGAAAGCGGCTGCCGAGTGGAGCTTCGCGAAGGCTGCGACAAGAGGTTCGAGACCTGCGTGACACGCTTCGCAAACGCGGCGAACTTCCGTGGCGAACCGCACTTGCCCGGCAACGACCTGCTAACGCGTTACCCCGGAGCCTGATCAAAGTGCACACCGATTACGCCGAGCGCGCACGCGCGCTCGTCGGCACACGATTCCGGCCGCAGGGAAGGAATGCCGAAGGGCTCGATTGCATCGGCGTCGCGATCACGACGTTCGGAGTGCCCGAGGAAAGCGTGCGGCGGAATTACCGCCTCCGCGGCGATCACGGAGCCGAGATCACGGAATTCCTCCCCAAATACTTTCGCCGCGTAAGCCGCAGTCAGCTGCGGCCTGGGGATCTCATGGTGCTGGCCGTTGCTGCCGATCAGCTTCACCTCGCCATCAGCACGGACAATGGGTTCGTCCACGCGGATGCCGGGTCGCGTCGCGTCGTGGAAACCCCTGGCCCGCCGGGCTGGCCGGTCATTGCGATCTATCGCCGCGGGAGGAAATGATGGCAACGCTTGTACTCAGCACGGTCGGAACCGCGCTCGGCGGCCCCGTTGGCGGCGCGATCGGTGCGCTGATCGGGCAATCCATCGACCAGCAGCTTCTCGCGCCGCCGACGCGCGGGCCGCGCCTCGGCGATCTCAGCGTCCAGAGCTCGAGCTACGGCACGCAGATTCCGCGAATCTATGGCTCGATGCGGGTCGCCGGGAGCGTGGTATGGGCGACCGACCTCGTCGAAAGCCAGCAGACGACTGGCGCCAAGGGACAGCCGGACGTCACGTACAGCTACTCGGTTTCGCTAGCCGTCGCCTTGTCGTCGCGCCCGGTCGGCGCAGTCGGCCGTATTTGGGCCGACGGCAAGCTGCTGCGCGGCGCTGAGGGCGATTTCAAGGTGCCGACTACGTTCCGCTTTTACGACGGAAGCGAGGACCAGCCGATCGACTCGCTGATTGGATCGATCGAAGGCCCTGCGAATACGCCGGCCTATCGTGGCGTCGCGCTTGCCGTGTTCGAAAATCTCGAGCTCGCGGCATTTGGCAATCGCATTCCATTCATGACCTTCGAAGTGATCGCCGACGCGAATGCGCCCGCAATCGCTTCGATCCTCTCGGACGCATCGGACGGGTTCATCGCCGGCGATGCGCCGGCTACGGTGGTTGGCTACGCGGCATACGGGCGGTCAATCGCATCGGCGCTGCAGCCGCTCGTCGAATGCTTCCACGTAAGGCTTTTCGACGATGGTTCCCTCGTGCGAGGCCCGAGCGCCGATCCTATCACCCCCATAGCGGCGGATGAGCTTGGCAACAGCGCCGACGGGCAGCCAGCGGCGAGGATCCAGCGGCAACAATCGCCTGTCATCGACCTGCCCTCGACGCTGAGGCTGACTTATTACGACCCGGACCGGGACTATCAGTCCGGCGAGGCCCGCGCCGTGGCAGGCGACGACGGAAATGTCGAAATGCAGCTGGAACTGCCGGCCGTCGTGTCCGCAGGAGACGCCAAGAACCTCGTCCAGCAGAAGCTCGCCCGGCAATGGGCACAGCGTGACAAGCTGGTCCTGCGGCTTCCGCCACAACGGATCAGCCTCGAGCCCGGAACCGTTCTAAGCCCGGGCCTGGAGCCATCTGGCTGGGTCGTCGAAAAGTCGACGATCGACAGGTTCGTGTCGGTGTTGGAGCTACGGCCATCATGGAATCCCACCAGCGCTCTTGCAGCCGATCCGGGTAGGGTCGCCGCGAACGACGACGTTGCGGCCTCGCCGATGTCGCTTGCGCTGATCGACGCACCGGCGACCGGCGGCGACCAGTCGGGCGGCGCGGCAATCCTGGTTGCTGCATCGTCGCCCGACCGGGGATGGCATATCCGCCCGCTCGCCGTGACGGGGGCCGGACAAAGCTTTGCCACGGTCACGGCCTCGGCAAAGTCAGTCCTCGGGCGCGCGGTCTCGGCGCTGGGCGCTGCCGATCCGCACCTGATCGATGAGGTGAATTCGGTCGAAGTCGAACTGGTCGACACGGACCAGTGGCTGACGAGCTGCGACGACGACGCGCTGGCCGATGGGACGAACCTCGCAATGATCGGCGATGAAGTTGTGCAGTTCGGAAGCGCGATGCCGCTTGGACAGGGCCTTTTTCGGCTCGAGCGCCTGCTGCGGGGACGGGGAGGAACGGAGTGGGCGACCGGCGAGCACGCCGCAGGCGAGATTTTCTGCCTCCTTGACGGCAATTCGCTTCGATCCGTGACGATTCCAGCCTGGATGCGGGGCGTGGAGCTCGTGGTAGCTGATCGCGACGGCGCGACGGGCACGATCGTCTTCGGAGCGGAAGCGGCAAGACCGATAACACCTG
>JAICXO010000115.1 GCA_025980335.1 Sphingomonas sp.
CCGCCGAGGTACGCCTTCACGATTTTCGTGGGCTCCGCGGGCGGCTCGCCGGGCGCGATCTTGTCGACCACGTCCATCCCTTTCACGACCCGGCCAATCACGGTGTAGCGGCCGTCCAGCTCCGGATGGGGCACGAACATGATGAAGAACTGGCTATTGGCGCTGTCGGGGCTTTCTGCGCGCGCCGCGCCGACGGTGCCGCGCAGGAAGGGCACCGACGTGAACTCCGCCTTGAGATCTGGGAGCGTCGAGCCCCCCTCGCCCGTGCCTTTCGGATCGCCGCCCTGCGCCATGAAATCGGGAATCACCCGGTGGAAGGTCAGGCCGTTGTAGAAGCCCTGGCGCGACAGGGTCTGGATGCGCGCGACGGTCTGCGGCGCCAGGTCCGGCCGAAGCACGATCTCGACGGTGCCGCCGTTGGACAAATCGAGGAACCAGTGGTTGGCCGGGTTCGCGGCAACCTCGGGAGGGGCAAGGATGCTCGGTGCCGTTGGAGCGGGCGCAGGCGCGGCGGCGACCAGAAGCGCTGCAAGCGGCGCCATGAACAGCAATCTGGAAATCATGTCCCTCCCCGAATTCCGAACCGGTCAATGCAAGCAGCGGGCTGAGCCGCTCATGAATTGGCCTTCAAATGCCGCCGCACGTCCTCGGCTACGGCGGCCGTCACGAACTTGTCGATCGATCCGCCGTAGCGCGCGATTTCCTTGACCAGCTTCGACGCGATCGGCTGGAGCGACACGTCGGCCATGAGGAAGACGGTCTCGATGTCGTCGTTCAACTGCTGGTTCATGCCCGCCATCTGGAATTCGTACTCGAAGTCCGCGACCGCCCTCAGGCCGCGCAGGATCGCCGTCGCGCCCTGCGCCTCGGCGAAGTCCATCAGCAGCGAATCGAACTCGATCACGTCGATGCTGCCCGGCATATCAGCCGTCTCGCGCTTCACCATCGCAAGGCGCTCGGCAACGCTGAACATCGGCTCCTTCGACGGATTCGTGGTCACGCCGATGACGAGCTTGTCGACGAGGTGCGCGCTCCGCCGGATGATGTCGAGATGCCCGAGCGTGACCGGGTCGAACGTCCCGGGATAGACCGCCACTTTCATCAGTGATCTCTTTCTATCGCGAAGCGCGCGATGGCCCGCAGGAGGTCGGCCTCGCGGCCATGGCCGGAAAGGTGCTCGATCGCCTGGTTGACGAGAAAGCCCGCCTGCTGCCGCGCCCGCTCCTCGCCGAGCAGCGAAACGAAGGTCGCCTTGCCGGCGTGCGCGTCGCGCCCGGTCGGCTTGCCCGCGGCCGCCTGATCGCCGCTATGGTCGATGAGATCGTCCGCGATCTGGAATGCCAAGCCGATGTTGCGCGCGTAACCGCGATAGGGAGTCCGCGATTCAGCCGGCATTCTCACCATGATGCATGCAGCCTCGACCGCATATTCGATCAGCGCGCCGGTCTTGAGCTGCTGAAGCCGGGTGATCGAGCTAAGGTCGAGCTCCTGCCCTTCGGCCGCGAGGTCCATCATCTGGCCGCCGGCCATGCCGCTCGGGCCGGCGGCGCGCGCAAGCTCGAGCACCAGGTCGGACCGGACCCACGGGTCCTCGTGCGTCGCCGGCTGCGACAGGATCTCGAACGCGAGCGCATGGAGGCTGTCGCCCGCGAGGACCGCGGCCGCTTCCCCGAATGCCTTGTGCACGGTCGCCTTGCCGCGCCGAAGCTCGGCATCATCCATGCACGGGAGATCGTCATGAATCAGCGAATAGACGTGGATCGCCTCGATTGCGCAGCCGACCCGAAGCGCGCGCTCGCGGTCGATCGCGAACAGGCGCGAGGCGGCAATCGTCAGCAGCGGGCGGAGGCGTTTGCCGCCGCCGATCGCCGCATGACGCATCGCTTCGTAGAAGTCCTCGCGGCTGTCGCCGGTGGGGCTCAGCAGCCGGGCGAAGAAGCGGTCGACCTCGGCCGAGACGGCCTTCGCCTCGGCATCGAGCTCGAGCGCGAGCCGATCGATCGTCTCAACCGGCATCGAACGGTTTGAGACCCGCCGGCTTGCCGTCGCTTCCGAAGGCAATCTGCTCGATCCGCGCCTGCGCATCCTTGAGCCGCGCCTCACAATGTCGGCGCAGCCGGTCGCCTTCCTGATAAAGCTCGATCGAGCGGTCGAGCGGCGCCTCGCCTTTCTCGAGCGTGCGCACGATCTCATCGAGCCGCTTCAGCGCGTCCTCGAAGCTCAGCTGCTCGACGCTGCTCGTCTCGCCGGTGTCCATGGCTCGAATTGTGACCCTCGCGGGGGTTCAAATCAAGCGAACGGCTATTCGCTCGGCCGGTTGGTGAACGGGTCGCGGATGCCAGGCACGATCTCGTCGCGCAGAGCTTCGTCGCCGGCGCCGGCGAGCGCAGCCTCGGCATCGCGAACATGCTGCTCGCGCTCCCTGCGGAGCTCCTCGATCAACGCTTCCCGATCACCTTCGAATCGGGTGTCGACCGGCGCCGCCATCCCTGCCGCCTTCGCCGCCTTGGCCACGGCCGCGTCGAGTTCCCGCTGCGTCGTGAGGCCGAGCGTCACCGGGTCCTTCGGCGTTATGTTCGCCATGTTCCAGTGGCTGCGGTCGCGGATCGCCGCGATGGTCGTCCGCGTGGTGCCGATCAGCTTGCTGATCTGCCCGTCACTGACTTCCGGATGGTTCTTGATGATCCAGGCGATTCCGTCGGGCTTGTCCTGGCGCTTGCTGACCGGCGTGTAGCGCGGTCCGCGCGTGCGGCGGACGGCTTCGGGCGCCTTCCACATCTGGAGCTTGTAATCGGGGTCGTTCTGCCCCTTTTCGATCTCTTCATGGGTAAGCTCGCCGGCGCGGATGGGGTCGCGGCCGGTCAGCTTGGTCGCGGCGGTGTCGTCGGCGATTGCCTGGACCTCGAGGATGTGGAGCCCGCAGAATTCGGCGATCTGCTCGAAGGTGAGGGACGTATTCTCGACCAGCCACGAGGCCGTCGCGTGGGGCATCAGGGGCTGGGCCACTGGGATGTCTCCGTTTCTACAAACAAATTGGGCCGCCCCTCACGGAGCGGCCGGCTTGGCGGCGATGTAGTCCCGCGCTCCCTTGCGAGCAACCCTTGTCAGGCATGCATCGGCAGGAAATCGGGCTGGCTTTTCACGCGGCCGATCCATGCAACAACCGCGGGAAAGTGCTGGAGGTCGAAGTCCGCATCGTCCGCCACATGGGTGTAAGCGAAGAGGCAAATGTCGGCGAGGCTGATCGCGTCTCCAACGAACCATTCCCGACTGCTCAGATGCTCGTCCATCAGCTTCAGCGCTGCATTGCCGGCCGCACGCTTGCCCGGCATCTGCAGCCGCTGGACCTCGCTCAGCTTGTCGGCGCCGACCCAGCCCATCCAGAACCGTAGCGTCGCGATGTTCGGTTCGTGGTTATACTGCTCCCAGAACATCCAGCGGAGCATATCGGCCTCGTCGAACCGGTCGGCCGGAACGAGCCTTGAGCCCTCCGCAAGGTAGAAGCAGGCCGCATTGCTCTCGGGGATGAAGCGGTCGCCGACCTGGAGAACGGGAATTCGGCCGTTTGCGTTCACATCGCGCAAAAACCCGGGCGTGCGGGTTCCGCCTTTCATGATGTCATATTCGCGCCGCTCCAGCGGAATGCCGAGCAGCGCCGCGGTCAGCCGGACCTTGTAGCAATTGCCGGACGCGGCATATTCGTGAAGCACGAGCTTTTCGGTCATCCGCGCACCTCGAGCACGATCTTCCCGACGTGCTCGCCCGACTCCATGCGTGCATGTGCCCTGGCCACCTCCGCGAGCGGGAAGATGCTGTCGATCACCGGCTTCAGCCGGCCGCCCTGGACATAGGGCCAGACGGTGCGCGCGATCTCGTCGGCGACCATCGTCTTGAACTCGATCGAACGCGGGCGGAGCGTCGACCCGGTCAGCGTCAGCCGCCGGCGCATGATGTCGAACAACGCGATCTCGGCCGTCGGCCCGCGCTGCACCGCAATCGAAACGTGGCGGCCTTCCTTTGCCAGGCACGCGAGGTTGCGCGGGACATAGTCGCCGCCGACCATGTCGATGACGACGTTGACGCCGGCGCGGGAGGTCACGCGGTGGACCTCCTCGACGAAGTCCTGCTCGCGATAGTTGATCGCCGCCGTCGCTCCGAGCTCGATCGCGCGGGCGCATTTCGCATCGCTGCCGCAGGTCACGATGACCTTGAGCCCGAACAGCCGGCCCAATCCGATCGCCATCGTCCCGATGCCGCTCGTTCCACCATGGACCAGCACCCAGTCGCCGTCCGCGGCAAACCCGCGCTCGAACAGGTTGACCCATACGGTGAACAAAGTCTCAGGCATCGCCGCCGCTTCGACTAGCGAAATCGCCTCGGGCACGAACAGGCAGGTTCCGGCCGGAGCGACGCAATATTCGGCATAGCCCCCGCCGGCGACGAGCGCGCAGACGTTTCGGCCGAGGAGCTCCGGCGGACCGTCGACAACTTCCCCGGATATTTCGAGTCCGAGGATGTCGGGAGCGCCGGGCGGCGGCGGATAGAGGCCGCGCCGTTGGAGGACGTCCGGCCGGTTGACGCCCGCTGCAGCGACCCTGACGAGCACTTCGTCAAGCCCCGGTCGCGGGACCGGCCGCTCGACCAGCGCCAGCTCTCCCGAATGGTTCGCGACCACTGCGCGCATTGAGGAAGGCAGGCTCGCCACGCGCGGCTTATTGACTTGAGGTCCCCCCGGGTCAACGATTCCGCCGTGGACCTCGACGACCTTTTCCCAAGCAAGCCCGACGACCCGTTGGTCGCGCTCGCGAAGCAGGACCTCGACCCGATGTCGATCGAGGAGCTCAAGGCGCGCGTCGAAGCGCTGAAAGTTGAAATCGCCCGGGTCGAGAACCACATGAAACGGGCGCAGGACCACCGCTCCGCGGCGGAAGAGCTGTTCAAGCCAAGCCGCTCGCCTGAGTAGCCGTTGAGCTTGTCGAAACGTCCTTCGATACGGGCCTTCGACTTCGCTCAGTCCCTACTCAGGATGAGCGGTTTTGGTGACACCATTCAGCCTTCGAACAGCTCGCAAGGCGATAATCTGGGGAAAAGCGGGGACTTGGGCCTTGATTGCCGCGTTTCCGCGTATGACATTCTAATCAAAGCCCGCGGGGCTCTCCGCGGGAGCGGGAGTATCTGTCTAAATGCCTAGTTTCGCTCGCGAACTCGAACAAACCCTCCACAATGCACTGGGGGAGGCCAGCAAGCGCCGGCACGAGTATGCGACCCTCGAACATCTGCTGATTGCGCTTATCGACGACGAACATGCGTCCAAGGTGATGACGGCGTGCGGCGTCAGCCGCGACGAGCTTCGCGCGTCGGTGAAGCAATATCTCGACAATGAGCTCGGCGCGCTCGTCGCCGACAGCGCGACCGATCCGACTCCAACCAGCGGCTTCCAGCGGGTGGTCCAGCGCGCGATCCTTCACGTGCAGTCGTCCGGCCGCGACGAAGTGACCGGCGCCAATGTACTCGTCGCCCTCTTCTCCGAGCGCGAGAGCTACGCCGTCTATTTCCTCCAGCAGCAGGACATGAGCCGCCTCGATGCGGTGACCTACATCAGCCACGGGGTTGGCAAGGGCGAAGGATCGCCCGAGGCTCGTCCTCCCGAAGGCGCCGAGGAGAAGACCGAGAAGGAATCGGGCAAGAAGGAATCGGCGCTCAAGCAGTTCACCGTCGACCTCAATGAGAAGGCGAAGGCCGGAAAGGTCGATCCGCTGATCGGCCGCATGCCCGAAGTCGACCGGACGGTGCAGATCCTCTGCCGCCGCTCCAAGAACAACCCGCTCTACGTCGGCGATCCCGGCGTCGGCAAAACCGCAATCGCCGAAGGGCTCGCGCGCAAGATCGTCGAGGGCGACGTCCCCGACGTGCTCAAGGGCGCGACCATCTACGCGCTCGACATGGGCGCGCTGCTCGCCGGCACGCGCTACCGCGGCGACTTCGAAGAGCGGCTCAAGAGCGTCGTCGGCGAGCTCGAGAAGCTCCCCAACGCCATCCTGTTCATCGACGAAATCCACACCGTGATCGGCGCCGGCGCCACGTCCGGCGGCGCGATGGACGCGTCGAACCTGCTCAAGCCGGCGCTGTCGTCAGGCGCGATCCGCTGCATCGGCTCGACCACCTACAAGGAATTCCGCAACCATTTCGAGAAGGATCGCGCGCTCCTGCGGCGGTTCCAGAAGATCGACGTGAACGAGCCGACGATCGAGGACACGATCAAGATCATCGCCGGGCTTCGCTCGTCGTTCGAGCAGCACCACAACGTCCGCTACACGTCGGACGCGGTGATGAGCGCCGTCGAGCTCTCGGCCCG
>JAICXO010000050.1 GCA_025980335.1 Sphingomonas sp.
ACCTGGCCGTTCGCTCCGACCAGCTGGACCGACCCGTCGGGAAGTCCGTGAATGGTCAGCTGCTGACCGTTCGCGACCACCCACTGCTTGGTGTCCTTGGTGTCCAGCACCGATCCGCCGCGCTCGACCTGGACCTCGTAACGCTGGCCGTCGATCACCGCATACGGCTTCGCCTGCTGCCCGCCGAAGCAAAGCAGCAGATAGCCGAGCGCCATCACCAGTGCGCCCCATTTCACCGACCGCTTCGAACCGAGATAATAATCGGCGAGCCAGCCGCCGATCACCGGCGTCAGATAGACGAGGCTCAGATACCCGCCGACGATTCCGTTCGCCTGATAGTCGCCGATGAGGAAATGCTTGGTGAGATAGAGGACGAGGAGCGCCCGCATTCCGTAGAAGCCGAACCGCTCCCACATTTCGACTGAAAACAGCCGCGCGAGCTGGCGCGGATGGCCCATCCAGGTCTTCTCCGCGACCGGGTCGACGTGGGTGATGTCGGGCGAAGACGGCGCTTCCGCGGCGGGCGTGTCGACCATCGAAGAACTCCCCTTGCGCCGGTGAAGCGCCGATGCGCGACCGTAACGGCCAAAATCCGCTTGTGAAGGTGGATTGTTGCCCGGCGCGCGCTTCCCTATCTGCCCTCGTCGATGCTCAACGACCGTTCATCGATCCTCTCCCTCCTGGAAACCCGCCGCTCAGGCAAGCCGCGCGAGCTGGTCGGACCCGGGCCTACCGCGGCCGAGCTCGAGCGCATGCTCGCCATTGCCGCGCGGACGCCCGACCACGGCAAGCTGACGCCGTGGCGCTTCGTCATCGTCGCCGACGGCCAGCGCGACGCGTTCGAAGCCGTGCTCCGCGAAGCGCTCGCCGAAGAAGACCCCTGCGCATCGGTCGCCAAGCACCAGAAGGAACATGAATTCGCCCATTACGCCGGCCAGCTCGTGGTGCTCGTCTCCGCGCCGGTGCCCGACCACAAGATTCCGGTCTGGGAGCAGGAACTTTCCTGCGGCGCAGCCTGCATGAACCTGCTCCTGGCCGCGCATGCGTTCGGTTACGTGCCCGGATGGGTGACCGGGTGGCGCGCCTATTCCGAGCGAGTCCGCAGCGCCTTCTGCGGCCCGGGCGAGCGGATCGCGGGCTTCATCTTCATCGGGCACGCAACCCGCGAGATGGAGGACCGGCCACGGCCCGCGCTGGCGGACGTGGTGAGAGGATGGAAGTCTTAAATTTCCTCCCTGCGCCGAAGGCGTGGGGAGGGGAACCATGCGCAGCATGGTGGAGGGGTACTGGCGTCGCCCCCAAATACCCCTCCACCATTGAATCTTCGTTCAATGGTTCCCCTCCCCATCGCCGCTAATGCAGCGACGTGGAGGAAGGTTGAACTTCTCGCGCGGCGGTGTATTATGACAGCATGACGCTGCGTACCCAGCACGAGAAACCCGTGTACGTCCGGCTCCGCGAGATCATCGCGGACGCGATCCTCGCCGGCAAATATGCCGATGGCGATCCGCTTCCCTCGGTGCGCGCGCTCGCTGCCGAGGAGCAGGCAAACCCGCTCACCGTCGCCAAGGCGTATCAGGGGTTCCAGGACGAGGGGCTGATCGTCGTCAAGCGTGGCGTCGGCATGTTCGTCGCACGCGGCGCACGCGCGCGGCTGAGCGACAGCGAGCGCAACCGCTTCCTCCACGAGGAATGGCCGCAGATCCGCGCGCGCATGGACCGCCTCGGCATCGATCCCGCCGACCTTCTGCAGCGCGAGCGCGCCTGAACTTCCCGCAAGAGGGCTGATCCTCTAGCTGCGTTCCGATGGAGACGCAGGTCCTTCCCTTCACCGACGACAGCATCGCCGAAGCCGGCCGGCTGATCCTGGCCGGCGAACCCGTCGCCGTTCCAACCGAGACGGTCTACGGCCTCGCCGCCGACGCGACCAACGCCGAAGCCGTCGCCCGAATCTACGAGGCGAAGGGACGCCCAAGCTTCAATCCGCTGATCGTCCATGTGCCCGACCTCGCAGCGGCGCAGCGGATCGGCGAGTTTCGCGACGATGCGTTGGAGCTCGCTCACCAGCATTGGCCGGGGCCGCTCACGCTCGTCGTTCGGCTTCGCGCGGGCGCCGGCATCGCGTCGATCGTGACCGCGGGCCTGCCGACCGTCGGACTTCGCGTGCCGGACCACCCGGCGATGCAGGCGCTGCTGGGCGCATCCGGCCGCCCGCTTGCCGCCCCTTCGGCCAACGCGAGCGGATCGATCAGCCCGACCCGGGCCGAGCATGTGCTTCGAAGCCTCGGCGGACGCATCCCGCTGGTCATCGACGGCGGCGCAGCCAGGCGCGGGATCGAATCCACCATCGTCGGAGCGACGGGCGGTCCGCTACGGCTGCTGCGGCGCGGACCGATCGAGATCGATGCCGAGGCGGCGTCCGGGGCCGGGATTGAATCGCCCGGGCAGATGGCGAGCCATTACGCGCCCTCCAAGCCGCTGCGCCTCCGCGCGGAGGCGGCGGAGCCGGACGAATATCTGATCGGCTTCGGCGTCATCGACGGCGACGCGAACCTCAGCCCTGGCGGCGATCTGGTCGAGGCAGCGTCGCGGCTGTTCGACCTGCTCCACAGCGCGGACGCCTCCCCAAAGGCGCGGATCGCGGTCGCGCCGGTGCCGGACGCAGGCCTCGGCGCGGCGATCAACGACCGCCTGCGCCGCGCCGCACACCGCGCATAAAAAAAGGGACGGCCGAAGCCGCCCCTTCCCCTGTTGTGCAGCCGTCATTGCATGGCCGCGGCGCAGGGGAAAGCCGAATTCCGCCGATCCGGACAAGTCAGGCCTGGGCTGTTGCCGATTTGGCACGCGCCTGGAAGCTCTTGCGCAGCTTCTGGAGCTTGGGCGGGATGTGGGCGATGCAATAGGGATTGCGCTGCCCTTCGCCGGACCAATAGTCCTGGTGATAGCCCTCCGCCGGCCACCATTCGCCCTTCGGCTCGATGGTCGTCACGACACTTCCGTGGTGATCGATGTTGGCGCGCTTCAGCGCCTCGCGCGCCTCGCGCTCCTGCGTGTCGTTCTGGGGGAAGATCGCCGAGCGGTATTGCGTGCCGATGTCATTGCCCTGGCGGTTGAGTTGCGTCGGATCGTGGATCGCGAAGAAGATGTCGAGCAGCTCGCCATAGCTGATCTCGTCGGGATCGAAGGTGATCCGGATCGCCTCGGCATGACCCGTGTCGCCGCCGCACACCTGCCTGTAGGTCGGGTTCGCGGCGTGACCGCCGGTGTAGCCGCTCTCGACCGATTTCACGCCCACGACGTCGAGAAACACCGCCTCCGTGCACCAGAAGCACCCGCCGGCAAGCACTGCGACCTCTTCCGCCATCTCAACGCTCCTTCTCAGGGAGCGGAGATAGTAACGAAGCTACGTCATTGCGAGCGTAGCGAAGCAATCCACTTGTTCTTGTGGATTGCCGCGGCTCCAACGGAGCCTCGCAATGATGCGAGCCTGTCAGTTGTTGCGGTATGCCGCCTTGAGGCTGGCAAGCTCGAGTCTTTTGCCGACCCATTCGGAAAGCTCGTCGAAGTCGAGCGCCTTGTCGAACACGATTCCGGCCTTGCGGTCCGAATACCAGCGAACCTCGCCCTTGATCGGGCGGAGGCTCTCGACGACGACGATGACCTTCTTGCCGACGCAATATTCCTCGATCGGCTCGACTTTCATCCCGCCGAGCGAAATGTCGTGCACGTCGACGGTATAATAGACCTTGCCGACCTTGACCGACGCCTTGCACGCAATCTCCAGGCGCGGCGGACGCGGGCGAAAGCCCAGCCGCGGCTTGCGTCCCGCAAGAAGCTCGCCGAGGTCGACGTTCTGGTCGAACTTGACCCCGACCATGTCCTCGCGGGTCCAGACGATGCTTCCGGGGATTTTCTGCGAGGAAACCTCGATCCGCACCGGCTCGCCGACCGGCGGCACGTGCGTGACGATCGCCATCACCCCGCCTGCCGACATGTTCTTGACCCGCATCAGCTGTTGGTTGCCGCCGGCGTCGACCATCTTGCCGACGCGAAGCATCGCCGGGATGCGCTCGTCGTCGCGGCGCTCCGCCGGGCGCGGCACAGCGGTCGACAGCGAAACGGTCGTCGATTCGAACGCGGCGTCGGTTTCCGACTGGGCGGGAGCAGGCGATTTCCTTCGGATCAGCGATGCAAACATTGGATCAGAGCGCCTCTTTGCCCACGCAAATCGCGTCAAAATGGGACTTTATGGACAGCGTAGTTAAAAGAGCGTTTCATTTGTTGAAATGAAGCGTCCTTGCGGCCTAGGCCCTTCGCGGGAGAGATGCTGAATGCCGCTGCCGCGCCTGCTGCTGATCGACGACGAGCCGGCGCTGGCCGATTTCCTTGCGAGCGCGGCTGAGGAAAGCGGGTTCGAGCCCGTCACCACCGAGCGTGACGCGGATTTCCGCGACGCATTCCTCGCCGAAACGCCCGACATGGTCGCGCTCGACCTCGGAATGCCCGGGATGGACGGGGTCGAGTTGATCCGCTTCCTCGCCGAGCAGAGTTACGCGGCGCCGGTGCTGATCTTCAGCGGGTTCGACCGGCGGGTGCTCGAATCCGCCTTTCGCCTCGGCGAGGCGCTCGGACTGACGATGGTCGGCCCGGTCGAGAAACCGGTGCGCTTCGAGGTGCTCCAGGAAATGCTGAGCCGCCTCAAGGCGACGCTCTAGCGGTGCAGGGCCGGAGCGAGGAGCGGCTCCTCCGCGCGCTTGGCAAGGCGCTCGAAGACCAACAGCTGCACATGCTCTACCAGCCCAAGGTGAAGTTGCGTGACGGCGCACTGGCGAGCGTCGAGGCGCTGGTCCGCTGGGACGATCCTGAGCTCGGCGCCGTCGAGCCGTCGCGTTTCGTCCCGCTCGCCGAGGAGCATGGTCTCATCGACGACCTCACGCTGTGGGGACTGCGGACCATCCTTCGCCAGTGGCTCGACTGGTGCGACGAGGGCATCGATACGAAGATCGCCTTCAACATTTCCGCGCTGAGCCTTCAGCATCTCGACTTCCCCGATCTGGTCGAGCGGATGTGCCGCGGGCTGGAGGTGCCGACGGACCGCGTGGTGCTCGAGCTGACCGAGGGCGCGACCCAGCCGCTGGTCAAGCTGATGGACACGCTGACCCGCTTCCGGATCAAGGGCATCGGCCTCGCAATCGACGATTTCGGGACCGGTTATTCCTCACTGATGCAGCTTCGCCAGCTACCGTTCACCGAGGTCAAGATCGATCGTCTGTTCGTGACGGACGTCGACCGCTCCCGCGACAGCCGGCTGATTGTCGAGGCGATCGCCGGACTTGCGCACGGCCTCGGGCTCACCGCGACCGCCGAGGGTGTCGAGACGATCGGCCAGCTGCGCACCATCGCCGAGCTCGGCTGCGATGTCGCTCAGGGTTACCTGATCTCGCCGGCGATGGAGCCGCAGCTCCTCGGCGTGTGGAAGGAGGCGTTCCGGCGGACCTGGCCGAAAATGATGGCGGACGAGCCGCTCGCGTTATGGGGCGATGTCGAACCGGATTCCCTGGGCGAGCGGTAGCTCGGCGCCGTAATTGATCGTGTTGGTCTGGCGCCGCATGTAGGCGCGCCACGCGTCGGAGCCGCTCTCGCGCCCGCCGCCTGTCTCCTTCTCGCCCCCGAATGCGCCGCCGATCTCCGCGCCCGACGGGCCGATGTTGACGTTGGCGATTCCGCAGTCGGACCCCCTCGCCGCGATGAACCGCTCGGCCTCGCGCATCTCGTTGGTGAAGATCGACGAAGAGAGGCCTTGTGGGACGGCGTTGTTGAGCGCGATCGCTTCGTCCAGCTCGCGATACCGGACCACGTAGAGGATCGGCGCGAACGTCTCCTGCGTCACCGGCGCTTCCTGGCGCTTCATCTCGACGATCGCGGGCCGCACGTAATAGCCGCCCGGGACCGCATCGACCCGCTCGCCGCGCCGGATCACCGCCTTGCGCTTGCGGGCGGAATCGAGTGCCGACTGCATCGCACCGAATGCCGCGCCGTCGATCAGCGGACCGACGAGCACATCGGCAGCGCGCGGGTCGCCGATCTTCACCGCGCCGAACAGCCGCTCGAGCCGTCCGATCAGCGTTTCCGCGATGCTCTCGTGCACGATCAGGCGCCGCAGCGTGGTGCAGCGCTGGCCCGCTGTGCCGACCGCCGAGAAGAGGATCGCACGTTCGGCGAGGTCGAGGTCCGCCGACGGGCAGACGATCGCCGCATTGTTGCCGCCAAGCTCGAGCAGCGCGCGGCCAAAGCGCTTCGCCACCACCGGCGCGACCATCCTCCCCATCTTCGTCGACCCGGTCGCCGACACCAATGCCACGCGGGGATCGCGAACCAGCGCCTCGCCGACCTTCCTGTCCCCCTGCACCAGCTGCACGAGTCCGTCGGCGGTCGCGCCGAACCTACGCCGCGCGCGGCGCACCAGCTGCATCACCAACTCGGCACAAAGCGGCGTCTTTTCGCTCGGCTTCCAGATCACCGGATTGCCGCAGACCAGCGCGAGCGCCGCATTCCACGCCCAGACCGCGACAGGAAAATTGAAGGCGCTGATCACCAGCACGGGCCCGAGCGGATGCCATTGCTCAATCATCCGGTGCTCGGGCCGCTCGCTCGCGATGGTAAGGCCGTAAAGCTGACGCGACAGTCCGACGGCGAAGTCGCAGATGTCGATCATCTCCTGCACTTCGCCGAGGCTCTCCGCCATGATCTTGCCCGCTTCGAGCGTGATCATCTTGGCGATCACCGGCTTGGCTTCCCTCAGCTCTTCGCCGAGCAACCTGACCAGCTCTCCGCGTCTGGGCGCCGGTACCGTCCGCCAATGCTCGAAGGCTTCGGCGGCCGCCGCACAGGCGTGCTCGGGGTCGCCGACTGTCACGCGGCCGATCACCGACCCGTCAATCGGAGAATGACTGACCAGGCCGCCGGCATGGTCGATGCCGAACAGCTCCAGCAGTGGTCGCGAATCTTCGGCGGCGAGGCTCACGCGAGCAGATCCTTCGCTTTTGCCATCGCCGCCACCCCGGCCTCGATCGTCTCGTCCTTCTTGCCGAAGCACAGGCGCACGAGATGCCGGGGCGGGTCGCGCTCGGCGAAGGCCGACAGCGGCACGACCGCAACCCCGGCCCGCTTCACCGCCTCCGTCGCGAAGCCTTCGTCGTCGATGGCGAGACCGGACGCCTTCAGGTCGACGCACAGGAAGTAGGTCGCTTGGGCATCGAGCACCGCATAGCCGGCCGCTCGCAATGCCGCCGCCATCAGATCGCGCGACCGTTGGACGCGGTCGCGCATCGGCTGGAGCCAGCTGTCGCCGTCGTTGAGGCCGAACGCGACCGCGGCTTGTAGACTTGGCGCAGTCGAGAAGGTCAGGAACTGATGCGCTCGCGCGACGAGGGTCGCAAGCGCCGGCGCGGCGACGATCCAGCCCACCTTCCATCCGGTCAGCGAGAATATCTTCCCCGCCGATGCGACTTTGATGGTCCGCTCCGCCATCCCGTCGAGGGTGGCGAGCGGCACGAACCGCCGGCCGTCGAGCACGACATGCTCCCACACCTCGTCGCTGATCACGATCAGGTCGTGCTCGCGCGCCACCGACGCCACCGCTTCGAGCTCCTCGACGCCGAACAGCCGCCCGGTCGGGTTCTGCGGATTGTTGAACAGGATCGCACGAGTCTTCGGGGTCACTGCCCGCTCGAGCGCCTCGCGCTCGATCCGCCACTCGGGCGGCTGGAGCGGCACTTCGACCGGGATTGCCCCTGCCCTGCGGATCGTCGGGGCATAGCTGTCGTAGGCCGGGGTGAGGATGATCACCTCGTCGCCTGCCTGCACGGTGGCCAGGATCGCCGCGCCCAGCGCCTCGGTCGCTCCGCTGGTGACGCAGACCTGCTCCGCCGTCAGCTGCTGACCGAACTGACGCTTGTAATGCGCAGCCACCGCGTCGCGCAGCGCCATCGTCCCACCCGAGGGGGGATACTGATTGGATCCCCCCACCACGGCCTCCGCCGCGGCATCGAGGATCTCCGGCGGCCAGCCGAAATCGGGAAATCCCTGCCCCAGGTTCACGGCGCCGTGCTCGGCGGCGAGCGCGGACATGCGCTCGAAAACGCTGGTCTTCATCTGTCGGTAGAGCGGGTTCATCGCCGATTCGCATAGCGCGGACCTCGGTTCACCGCGAGTGAGGCAACTTTCTCTTCGCTGCAGGCATTCCGCCGACACACCCCAAGCGAAAGTATCCCCATGTCCCAGCCTGATGTCGTCCTGTACCGAATGAAGCTTCCCGATCACGAGTGCCCCTACGGCTTGCTCGCCAAGCGCATGCTCGAGGACGCGCACGTGCCCTTCGACGACCGGCTCCTGACCTCGCGTCAGGAGGTCGATGCGTTCGAGGAGGAGCAGGGCGTCGATGCCACGCCGCAATTGTTCGTCAACGGCGAGCGAATCGGGGGGACCGAAGCCATCGCCTCGTGGCTCGAAACACAGGCCGCCTGATCTTTAGGGCACGAGTGCGGCGGAAACCAGCGCAAGCGGCCGGGCGAACGCACTCTGGACCATGCTGAACCCGGCGCCCGCGAGCGCCACCGCGATCAGCACGGCTCCGGCGAATTCGATAACCCTCCCGCGCTCACGGCTGCGGGCTTCCTGACGCGGATGCTTGCGCCGTTCAGCGGGTTCCGCGGTGAGCTGAAGAGCGGGTGACTGTCCGAGCGTGAAGATCTCCTCGACGGGAACCCGGTCCTCGGCCTGCAATCCGGCCTTGGCACCTTCGCGCCACATCACGCGCGCGACGATCACATGGTCGCCGCGGCGGACCTCGACGAGCGTCCCACGCGGCATCTGCCGTCCGGTGTGGATCATCAGCCCGCGCGACGAGATGTTGAGGATGCAGGTGTCGCTCCACGACACGCCGTGGCGCAACCGCGCAGGCACCATCACGCGGCGACGCAGCTCGCGCGGCTTCTGCGATCGTGGCGATTTTCCCGACGCCATTGCGGGCGCCTATCCGTCAACTGGTCTCCGGCATCTAAACGACTGTTCCGAAACGGAGATGATTGCCGCCTTCGCGCGACGGTGGCGACCGCGGCCGGATCGCGCTAGCGGCACCGGATGCACAGCTCGCCCGAAGCCGCGGCGGAGGCCGCGTCCGCCGCTTTCCCCGATTGGTCCGCACAGGGGCCGAACGCACGGCGGACGTTGCTCAACCGCGCTGCCGACGAGATCGAAGCACGCGCGGACGAATTCGTGAATGCCATGGCCCAGGAGCTTCGGGCGTCCGAGCCATGGGCGCGGTTCAACGTCAAGCTCGGCGCCGGAATGGTGCGGGAAGCCGCCGCAATGACGACGCAGATCGGCGGCGAGGTGATCCCGTCGGACAAGCCGGGGCTGCTCTCGCTTGCGCTTCGGGAACCGGCCGGCGTGGTGCTCGGAATCGCGCCGTGGAACGCGCCGGTGATCCTCGGCTGCCGCGCGATCGCCGCCCCGCTCGCCTGCGGCAACACGGTCATCCTCAAGGCGTCCGAGCGCTGCCCGCGCACGCACGGGCTCATCGTCGAAGCGTTCGACGCCGCGGGGTTCCCGGCCGGCGTCGTCAACCTCGTGACCAACGATCCCGCGGACGCGTCCGAAGTGGTCGGCGCGCTGATCGATCACCCCGCCGTCCGGCGGATCAATTTCACCGGATCGACTGCCGTCGGCCGGATCGTTGCGAAGCGCGCGGCCGAGCAGCTGAAGCCCGTCCTGCTCGAGCTCGGCGGGAAGGCGCCCCTGATCGTGCTCGAGGACGCCGATCTCGACGAGGCGGTGAAGGCTGCCGCTTTCGGCGCGTTCATGAACGCAGGCCAGATCTGCATGTCGACCGAGCGGATTATCGTCGTCGATGCCGTCGCCGGCGAATTCGCCCGCCGGCTCGCCGCGAAAGCCGCGTCGATGCCGGCTCCCGCGGTCGGCGAGCAGGTCGACGATGCGGCTCAGACTAAAGTCCGGGGCTTGATCGACGACGCGCTCGCCGGCGGCGCGCGTGAAATCGCGGCGGCGCCCGCAACCGTGCTCGACGGGATCACGCCTGCGATGCGCCTCTATCACGACGAGAGCTTCGGGCCGGTCGTCGGAATCGTTCGCGTGGCCGACGAGAATGAAGCGATCAGAGTGGCCAACGATAGCGAATATGGCCTGTCAGCCGCAGTCTTCACCCGCGACGCCGCGCGCGCCCTGAGAGTCGCACGCCGGATCCGTTCCGGCATCTGCCACGTGAACGGACCGACGGTCCACGACGAAGCCCAGATGCCGTTCGGAGGCGTCGGTGCTTCGGGCTACGGCCGCTTCGGCGGCAAAGCCGGCATCGACGCCTTCACCGAGCTCAGGTGGATCACCATCGCCGCCGAACCGGGCGACTATCCGATCTAGAGGCTCCAGTAGCGGATATCCGGCCGGAGCGCCGCCGGATCGAGCAGCGACCGAACGTCGGCGACAATCCCGCCCTCCGAGACCATGTCGCTGATGTACGGATGCAATGGCCGATAATCGTCGTGGCCGACGGCATAGATCAGCGCATCGAGGTTCTCGAACGCGTCGAGCGGCGCCAGCTCGACGCCATATTCCTCGCGGACCGCCGCGGAATCGGCGCGGGCGTCGTGAACGATCGGCTCGATCCCGAATTCCCTGAGTTCGCGATACGTATCGATCACCTTCGAGTTGCGGATGTCGGGCACGTTCTCCTTGAACGTGAAACCGAGGATTCCGACCCGTGCATTGACGATCGGCTGCCCGCTCGCGGCGATCAGCTTCACCACCCGCTGCGCGAGATAGGCGCCCATGCCGTCGTTCACCCGCCGCCCCGACAGGATCACCTCCGGCTGATAGCCGAGCTGCTCGGCCTTGGCGGTGAGGTAATAGGGGTCGACCCCGATGCAGTGGCCGCCGACCAGCCCCGGATGGAATTTGAGGAAGTTCCACTTCGTCCCCGCGGCGTCGAGCACGTCGCGGGTGCGGATCCCGATGAGGTGGCAGATTTTCGCGACCTCGTTCATCAGGGCGATGTTGAGGTCGCGCTGCGTGTTCTCGATCGCCTTGGCCGCTTCGGCGACCTTGATCGACGGCGCGCGGTGGATGCCCGCCTCGATGATCGAGCCGTAGAGCTCCGCAAGCGTCTCGAGCGTCGCCCCATCCTGCCCCGCGACCACCTTTACGATCTTTTCGAGCGGGTGCGCCTTGTCGCCGGGGTTGATCCGCTCGGGGCTGTAGCCGAGCTTGAAATCCTTGCCCGCGGTCAGGCCCGAAGCTTGTTCGAGCACCGGCGCACAGACCTCCTCGGTCACCCCCGGATAGACCGTACTCTCGAACACCACGATCGCGCCTTCCGACAGCGCGCCGCCGACAATCCGGCACGCGCTGAGCATCGCCCCGAAATCGGGCCGGTTCGCCTGGTCGATCGGCGTGGGTACCGTGACGATGAACAGCTCGCACCCACGAAGCGCCTGCGGATCGTCAGTGATGGTGAAGTCGACGGCGCGGAGCTCTTCCTCCGTCACCTCGTGCGTCGAGTCTTCGGATCGCCGAAGCTCGGCAACGCGCCTGCCGCTGACGTCGAATCCAACGACGTCATGCTTCCGCGCGAGCGCAACCGCAAGCGGAAGACCGACATACCCAAGACCGACAACCGCAACTTTCATGTGAGCGACGCCTCTCCGGTGCTGGGGTTCTGGTAGAGCGGACACCGGAAAGCATCAAATCGGAGATGGAGGCTGGCTGGGGCGGCAGGATTCGAACCTGCGAATGCCGGTACCAAAAACCGGTGCCTTACCACTTGGCTACGCCCCAGCAGGCGTGCCCGCCGCAGCCTTCGCGGAGGCGGGAGAGCGGCGCTTATAGCCGCGAAGCCGCGTGTTGGAAGGGGCGGCGGCGGTCGGCTATGCCGGTCGGATGAGCGAACCAGCCATCCGCGATTTCCACGCGCACATCTATTACGATCCGGAAGAGGTTGAGCGGGCAAAGCAGCTCGCGGCAGCAGCACGCGAGCGCTTCGGGCTCGCCGTCGGCCATTTCCATCTCGGCCCTGTCGGCCCGCATCCGCGCGGCAGCGTTCAGCTGACCGTCCCGCGTGACATGTTCGGCGATGTCGCCCAGTTCCTGGCGCTCAACCGAGGCGATCTGACCATCTTCGCCCATGCCGAGACCGGCGACGATCTCGCCGACCACACCCGACACGTGATCTGGTTCGGACCGAGCGAGCCGCTCGATCTGTCGATCTTCGACTAGGCGTTCGGAATGCGCCCGCAGGCGAGGTCCTCGTAATCCTGGTCGAGCTGGCGGCTCAGCTCGCCCACTTCGAACTTGTACGGCCCGATCGACTGCACCGGAGTCACTTCGGCCGCGGTGCCGGTCAGGAACGCCTGATCGAAGCCTTCCATCTCTTCGGGCCAGATTGCGCGCTCGAACACCTCGATCCCGCGCCGCCGAGCAAGGTCCATCACCGTTCGGCGCGTGATCCCGTCGAGGAAGCAGTCGGGCACCGGCGTGTGCAGCGCCCCGTCCTGGACGAAAAAGATGTTGGCGCCGGTCGCTTCCGCAACCCGCCCGCGCCAGTCGAGCATCAGCGCGTCGTTATAGCCATGCGCTTCGGCATGCTGCTTCGAAAGCGTGCTGATCATGTACAGGCCGGCGGCCTTCGATTCGGTCGGCGCGGTGTACGGCGCAGGCCGGCGCCATGGCGCGATTTCGAGCCTGATGCCGTCGCGCGCGATCTCGGGATCGAAATATTTGCCCCACTGCCAGGCGGCGATCGCCACATGCGGCTTCGTCCGTCCGGGCGCGACTCCCATCGATTCCGAACCCCGCCACGCGACCGGGCGCATGTAGGCGTCGGTGAACCCGTTCGCTTTCAACACCTCGTAGGCCGCCGAATCGAGCTCGTCGGCGGTCCACGGAAGCTCGAAGCCAAGCAGGCTCGCGCTCCTGCGCAGCCGCTCGCTGTGCTCGTGAACCTTGAAGATCACGCCGTTGTAGGCGCGCTGCCCTTCGAACACGGACGACGCATAATGGAGCGCGTGAGTGAGGACATGGACTCGCGCATCGCGCCACGGGACCAGCTCGCCATCGAACCAGATCCAGCCGTCGCGGTCGTCGAACGGGGGTTGTTGCGGTGCCGCCATGGCCGGCGCCTAGGACAGGCGGCCAGCCTCGGCAAGCGAAGCACGCCTGGACTCCTCCGCGAGCTCGGCGCCGCGATGGGCCGCAGCGTCGATCGTGCGCGCAACCAGCTCGTCGAGGGCATGGTCGCGATCGAGCACGGCAAGGCCCGCCTCGGTCGTGCCGTTCGGGCTGGCGACGCGCCTTGCGACCTCGTCCATGGTCTCGCGGCCGGTCGCCGCCATCCATGTCGTGCCGAGCACGGTTTCGAGCGCCAACGTCGAAGCGATGTCTTCGCTGAGACCACGCTCGACACCCGCCTTTGCGAGCGCCGCGACGAACCGGGCGACATAGGCCGGACCCGCACCCGCCACCGAAGCGAGTGCGGCCAGCTTCTGCTCGTCAGCCATCCACATGGCGAAGCCGAGCGCGACGAACAGGTCGCCGATCTGCTGCTTGAGGCCGGAATCGCCGGGCTCGCCATAAAGGCCGGTCACCCCACGCCGAACTGCGACCGGCAGATTGGGCGCCCCGCGCACAATGCCCTGCGCTTCGGGGAAATAGCCCCGCATCGTCTCGATCTCGACACCTGCGAGGATCGAAACGACGACGGTTTGAGCGCCTGCATACGCGCGCAGCTGCGGCGCGATCTCGGCAAGCCTCTGAGGCTTGAACCCGAGCACCATCAGCCTCGGCGAGAGACCTGCTTGCTCGACCGAGGTGACCACGCGCGTCCCTTCCACGGCCCTCCCGCTCGGCCGGATGACCGTAACGGGCGAGAGGTCCAGCCCGCCCATGCGCCACCCGTCGAGTATCGCCCCGGCCATGTTGCCGCAGCCGACGAACCAGGTTGGGGAGGGTATGTGGAGCATGTCTTGTCCTTCGATACGCGCCTTCGACACGGCCTTCGGCCTGCTCAGTCGCTACTCAGGATGAGCGGGAATGGGCTGTCCTACTCCGCTCATCCTGAGGAGGGACTGAGTAGCCGCGCGAGCGGCGTAGCGAAGGCCCGTCTCGAAGGACAAGCATCACGCCTCGCCGTGCGTATCGATCAGCGCGGCGGAAATGGCTTCGCCGGGCGACTTGCCGCCCCACAGGACGAACTGGAACACCGGGTAGAAGCGTTCGCACTCCTCGACCGCCGCCTCGGCGATCGCTTCTGCCTGCTCGAGACTGAGGCCCTCGTCCTCGCGCACGTCGAGGATGGTCGAATGCCGGAACACCACCAGGCCCGAGCCGGACCACATCTCGAAATGACCGAGCCACAGCTGCTCGTTCATGAGGCTAAGCGCCTCGTAAATGGCCGAACGCTTCTCGGGTGCGACCTTGATGTCGGGGAAGGCGAGGAACTGCAGCACCTGGTCCTCCGGCCGCCACACCGCGCGCAATTCGTACTGCGCCCAGCTTCCGGTCGCGGACGCGACGATCTCGCCCTCGGCGGTGCGCTCGCATGCCCAGCCGCGCGCTTCGAAATATTGCTCGAGCACCTCGATCGGAGCGCCGTCGTCCCGCTCGTCCTGGATTTCTTCCTCGCTCAGGTTCACGCCCCTGGATTGGCCTTCTTGCCGCCGCCGCGCTTGGTCGTGCCGCCGGATATGGGCCCTCCGACCTTCACTTCGAGCGCGGCGATCCGCGCCTTCAGCGCCTCGTTCTCGTCGCGCGCCGCGGCAGCCATGGCTTTGACCGCCTCGAACTCGTCGCGGCCGACGAAGTCGTCGCCGCCCATCCACTCGCGCATTTTCTCGCGCGCGCTCGCCTCGGCCTCGCGGCCCATGCCGGCGAAGGTGCCGGCGAAACCGTTCACCATCTTGACGAAATCGTCGAACACCTTGTTTTCGGACTGCATCCGAAATCCTCCCTTTCGGCGCGGAAATAGGAGGTCGCGGGTCAATCTGCCAGTCCGCGGGGAAGACCTATCCCCAGGACCGTCAACTATCCCCAGTTTTCTGGGCGCCCCAATTCTCAGCGGCAATCAGGAATTCGACGTTCCCCTCGGGTCCGGTGATCGGGCTCGGCGTGATCCCGAGGACGCGCCAGCCCTGCGATTCCACCCACGCCTTTGCCGCGCCGCAGACGCGCTCGTGCACTTGCGGGTCGCGAACGACGCCGCCCTTCCCCACTTCGTCGCGCCCGGCCTCGAACTGCGGCTTGATCAGCGCGACGAGCTTCGCATGGGATTTGGCGAGCTTCAGCGGTGCCTCGAGCACTTTCGCAAGACCGATGAAGCTTGCGTCGCAGACGACGATGTCGACGGGTTCCGGAATGATGGTCGCGTCGAGTGTGCGGGCGTTGGTCTGCTCGTGGACGATCACGCGCGGGTCCTGCCGGAGCTTCCACGCGAGCTGGTTGGTCCCCACGTCGACCGCATAGACCTTCGCCGCCCCTCTGCTGAGCAGCACGTCGGTGAACCCCCCGGTCGAGCTCCCCACGTCGAGCGCCACCGCGCCCGTCACGTCGAACCCGAAGTGCGTGAGGCCGTGATCCAGCTTGATCCCGCCGCGCGAAACCCACGGATGGTCCTTGCCCCGAACCTCGAGCAAAGCATCGTCGGCAAGCATCTCCCCCGCCTTCGCAATCTTCCGCTCGCCGGAGAACACCGCCCCGGCCATAATCAGCGCCTGCCCCCGGCTCCGGCTCTCCGCCAACCCGCGGCTCACCAGCAACTGGTCTGCACGAATCTTCTTCATTTTTCACACGAAGGCACGAAGGACACGAAGAGCACGAAGCTATGCTGTGGCTGATCGCAGGTCAGCGGGTCCGTTCACGACACGCTTCAGCCCTTCGCGAAATGTCGGATAGCCGAAATTCATGAGCAGCCCGACGGGCTGCTCCGTTAATCGAAGATACGTCAGAAGTTGTTTTGAATAGACTGGCAGGCTTCTCTCGGTCGACTTGATTTCAATGATGAGCTTGCCCTCAATCAATAGATCGAGTCGGAAGCTTTCGGGATATGTAATTCCTTCGAATCGCATGGGAACGAGCTTCTGCCGCTCGACGCAGAAGCCTTGGCGCCCCAGACCGGTCGCCATGACCGCTTCATAGATCGACTCGAGCAGCCCTGGCCCGAGTTCCCGATGCACAAGTAGTCCGCGTTCGATCGCCTTGCGCGCAAGTACCTCCACGTCCGCCATGCTCTTCGTGTCCTTCGTGTTCTTCGTGGCTTCGTGTGAACCACAGGACCGAGCAACCTGCAGATCGTTTGAATTAAGCCCTCACCTCCTCGACGCCCGCGCTGTTGACGCGCAGGGCCTTGAGCACGGTTTCGACAATGTGCGGCGCGTTTAGGCGGGCTTCGTCGTACTGCCGCTCCGGCTTGTCCTGGTCCTGGAAGCGGTCGGGGAGGCGCATGGTCCGGATCTTCAGGCCCGCGTCGAGCAGCCCCTCGTCGCTGGCCATCGTCAGCACATGGGCGCCGAGGCCGCCGATCGACGCCTCCTCGACCGTGACCGCAACCTCGTGGCTCACCAGCAGCCGGCGGATCAGCTCGCTGTCGAGCGGCTTGGCGAAGCGCAGGTCGGCGACCGTGGTCGACAGGCCCATCGCGTCCAGCTGGTCGGCCGCCTTCTCCGCCTCTCCCAGCCGCGTGCCGAGCGACAGGATGGCGACCTTCTTCCCCTCGCGCACGATGCGCCCCTTGCCGATCTCCAGCGCTTGCGGCTCTTCCGGAAGCGGCGCGCCCGTGCCCTCGCCGCGAGGATAGCGCACCGCGCTCGGTCCGCTGTCGAGAAGCGCCATGGTGTGGACCATGTCGACGAGCTCGGCCTCGTCCGCCGCCGCCATCACGACGAAGTTCGGCAGCGTGCAGAGATAGGCGAGGTCGAAAGCGCCGGCGTGCGTCGCTCCGTCGGCGCCGACCAGCCCCGCCCGGTCCATCGCGAACCGCACCGGCAGGTTCTGGATCGCGACGTCGTGCACGACCTGGTCGTACGCGCGCTGCAGGAATGTCGAATAGATCGTCGCGAACGGGCGATAGCCCTGCGCCGCAAGTCCGGCCGCGAACGTCACCGCGTGCTGCTCGGCGATGCCGACGTCGAAGGTCCGCTCGGGGAAT
>JAICXO010000082.1 GCA_025980335.1 Sphingomonas sp.
GAGGGGACGCTCGCCAAATGGCTGGTCAAGGAAGGCGACGAGGTGAAGTCGGGCGACATCCTCGCCGAGATCGAGACCGACAAGGCGACGATGGAGTTCGAGGCGGTCGACGAGGGCACGGTCGCGAAGATCCTCGTCCCCGAGGGCAGCGAAGGCGTGAAGGTCGGCGCGCCGATCGCGATCCTCGCCGGCGAAGGGGAAGACGCGTCGGCAGCTGCGAAAGCGGCTCCGAAAAGCCCCTCTCCCCCCGCGGGAGAGGGTGCCCCAGCGAAAGCTGGGGCGGGTGAGGGGGCGCCCAAACCAGACAAGCCGGTCGGAAGTGCACCCGCTCAGACGACGGCCGAAGCTCCACCTGCGACAAGCGCATCCGCCGCACCCCCTCACCCCGCTCTGCCTGCGGCTGAGTCGCCCTCTCCCGCAAGGGGAGAGGGGCAGGAACGCATCAAGGCCTCGCCCCTCGCGCGCCGTCTCGCTCAAGCGCAGAACATCGACCTCTCGGCCATTCAGGGCAGCGGCCCTGACGGCCGCATCGTCCGCGCAGACATCGACGCCGCGGTCGGCAAAGCCCCGGCAGCGGCTTCCGCGCCGGGGGCACCCGCACCGGCGCCGGCACTCGGCACGCATCTCATTATGCCGGGCCCGATCGAGCAGGCGATCCCCCACGAGGAGGTCAAGCTCTCGAACATTCGCAAGACCATCGCCCGCCGCCTGAGCGAAGCGAAGCAACAGGTCCCGCACATCTACCTGACGGTCGATATCCAGCTCGACGCGCTGCTCAAGCTCCGCTCCGAGCTCAACAAGGGGCTCGAGAGCCGCGGCGTGAAGCTCAGCGTCAACGACCTGTTGATCAAGGCGCTCGCCCAGGCGTTGATCGAAGTGCCCGAATGCAACGTCGCCTTCGCCGGCGACCACATGCTCAAGTACAGCCGCGCCGACATCTCGGTCGCCGTCTCGATCCCCGCCGGCCTGATCACGCCGATCATCGTCGGCGCCGACACCAAGAGCGTCTCGGCCATCTCGACCGAGATGAAGGAGCTCGCCGGCCTCGCCCGCGACGGCAAGCTCCAGCCCCAGCAATATCAGGGCGGCACCGCGAGCCTCTCGAACATGGGCATGTTCGGGATCAAGCAGTTCGAAGCCGTGATCAATCCGCCCCAGGGCATGATCATGGCCATCGGCGCCGGCGAGAAGCGCCCGTACGTCATCAACGACTCCCTGCAGATCGCGACCGTGATGAGCGCCACCGGCAGCTTCGACCACCGCGCGATCGACGGCGCGGACGGTGCGAAGCTGATGAAGCGCTTCAAGGAGCTGGTCGAAAACCCGCTGGGGATGCTGGCGTGACGACAACCAGCCCCTCTCCCCTTCCGGGAGAGGCGTGGTGAAAGCCGTCGCGTTGGTGCTGTTTTGCCCGCTCGTTGGCGCGCTGGTCTGGATGGCCCAAACGATCATTAAATCGATGCAGATATCCGCGTACCTCGGCGGAAGATCCTTGCTGGATTCCGCCAAGGATGACCCGAGTGGCTTCTTGTCGCTGATCGGAATTGGTTGGCTGTATGGCCTGGTGCTGACGGTTGTCGTTGGTCTTCCGATTGGATTCCTGGTGGCGTTTCTCCTGCGACGAAATAAGCGCGAAGGTCTGCTTATCTACGCTTTCGCAGGTCTAGCCACCGCCTTCCTCTTCAGCATGATCTTGCCGGGCCGCGCTGAGTTCTGGCTGCCTATCACGGTAACTGGCCTCCTTCTCGGTACGTCCTATTGGCTTTTCGTCCGGCGCCCGAAAGCGCTGGTCCTAGAAAGTGGAAGCAATGCCTGAAACCTACGACGTCATCGTTCTCGGCTCGGGCCCCGGCGGCTATGTCGCGGCGATCCGTGCCGCGCAGCTCGGTTTGAAGACCGCGATCGTCGAGCGCGAGAATCTCGGGGGCATCTGCCTCAACTGGGGGTGCATTCCGACCAAGGCGCTGCTGCGCTCGGCCGAAATCTTCCATTACCTCCAGCACGCGGACGCTTACGGCCTCAGCAACGAGAAGCCGTCCTTCGACATCGACAAGGTTGTCGCCCGCAGCCGCGCTGTCGCGAAGCAGCTCAACCAGGGCGTCGCCCACCTGATGAAGAAGAACAAGATCACGGTGGTGATGGGCGAGGGGAAGCTCACCGCGAAGGACCGCATGCAGGTCACTGGCGCGGACAAGAAAGTGACCGAGCTCCAGGCCAAGCACATCATCGTCGCGACCGGCGCGCGCGCCCGCGACCTGCCGTTCGCCAAGGCCGACGGCAAGCGCATCTGGACCTACCGCCACGCGATGACTCCGCCGGAAATGCCGACCGAGCTCCTGGTCATCGGCTCGGGCGCGATCGGAATCGAGTTCGCCAGTTTCTATGCCGACCTCGGCTCGAAGGTCACCGTCGTCGAAATGCTCGACCGCGTCGTTCCGGTGGAGGACGCCGAGGTCAGCGAGCAGCTGGCCAGGAGCCTCAAGAAGCAGGGGCTGACGATCCACACGTCCGCCGGCGTCGAGAGCCTGAAGGCGGACGCGAACGGCGTGACCGCGACCATCAAGACCAGCGACGGGAAGTCGGCCGAGCATCGCTTCAGCCACGCGATCGTCGCTGTCGGGATCGTGCCCAACACTCAGGACATCGGCCTGGAAGCGCTCGGCGTGAAAATGGACCGCGGCCATGTCGAAGTCGACAAGTACGGCCGCTCGAGCGTGCCCGGCATCTGGGCAATCGGCGACATCACCGGTCCGCCGTGGCTTGCGCACAAGGCGAGCCATGAAGGCGTCACCGCCGCCGAAGCGATCGCGCAGGAGCTCGGGCAGAAAGATCTGCACCCGCACTACACCGACCCGAAGAACATCCCCGGATGCACCTATTGCCGGCCGCAGGTGGCATCGGTCGGCCTCACCGAATCCGCGGCGAAGGAGAGGGGTTACGAGGTCAAGGTCGGCAAGTTCCCCTTCATCGGCAACGGCAAGGCGATCGCGCTCGGCGAAACCGACGGGTTCGTAAAGACCGTGTTCGACGCGAAGACCGGCGAGTTGCTCGGCGCGCACATGATCGGCGCGGAAGTCACCGAGCTGATCCAGGGCTACACCATCGGCAAGACCGCCGAGCTGGTCGAAACCGACTTCATCCAGACGGTCTTCCCACACCCCACGCTCAGCGAGATGATGCACGAAAGCGTGCTCGCGGCGTTCGGCCGGGTGATCCACATCTAAGGCGCAGCGCTGTCCTACTGGCGGCATCCTGTGCCATGCAGCGCGCGATGAGCATGTTGCAGTCTTCGACGAAGAGTCTAAGCGCGGGCGGCTTGCACCGCCTCCCCGCGCACGCGCGCGTAGGCCTTTTGCATTCGCTGTGTTTCGGGAGGGGTGGGGAGACATGAAAAGCTGGATCGTTGCTGCAGCCGCAGCCTTGCTTTGCGCCACGTCGGCGCAAGCGGTGACCGTTGTCACCGCTGACCGGATGCTCGACGTGACAACGGGCAAATATCTCGAGCACCCGGCGATCCTGATCGGCGACGATGGCAAGATCGAGCAGGTCGGAACCGCCGGGACGATCCAGGCTCCGCCGGGGGCGAAGCATATCGACCTTCCCGGCGAGACCCTGCTCCCCGGCCTGATCGACATGCACGTCCACATGAACAGCCTTGCCGAGATCGGCGGCTATGAGGGGCTGAAGTACACCGACAGCTTCTGGGCGGCGATCGGCCCGTACAACGCGCGCAAGGATATCGACGCGGGATTCACGACGGTGCGCAACGTCGGCTCGGGCGATTTCGACGATGTCGGCTTGAAGCAAGCGATCGACGGCGGCTGGATTGTGGGGCCGCGGATCATTCCGGCGACTTATTTGCTCGGCGCGACGGGCGGCCATTGCGACGACACCAACGGACTGCCGCCTTCACTGGATAAGAAGGGCCCGAACATCGTTTCGGGACCCGAGGATGCGCGCGAGAAGGTCCGCTGGGTGCACAAGCATGGTGCCGAAGTCATCAAGATCTGCGCCACTGGCGGCGTCTTTTCTCTCGGCGACAGCGTCGGCGCGCAGCAGCTCGACTATGACGAAATGAAGGCGATCGCCGACGAAGCGCACATGCTCGGGCTCAAGGTCGCAGCGCACGCGCATGGCGACGAAGGAATCCGCGAGGCGATCCTCGCCGGCATCGACACGATCGAACATGCAAGCCTCGCTAGCGACGCCACCATCCAGCTTGCGAAGCAGCACGGCACCTGGTTCGACATGGATATCTACAACGACGATTACATCCTTGCGACCGGGACTGCGAACGGCACCGAGCAGCAGAGCCTCGACAAGGAGCGGATGGTCGGTCTGAAGCAGCGCCAGACCTTCCAGCGCGCCGTGAAGGCGGGCGTGAAGATGATCTTCGGGACCGACGCCGGAGTCTATCCGCACGGCGACAATGCCAAGCAGTTCGCGAAGATGGTGCAGTGGGGGATGACTCCGCTTCAGGCGATCCAGGCGGCGACGCTGAACGCGTCGGAGGCGCTCGCCCGCAATGATGTCGGCGTGATCGAACCGGGGCGCTACGGCGACCTCGTGGCCGTCCGCGGCGACCCCCTCCAGAACGTCAGCCTGCTCGAGCATGTCGACGCCGTGGTGAAGGGTGGCGAGCTGGTGAAGGGGCCGGGCGCCCAGTGAGCGCGCCGACCGCCAGCACCCGGACGCTCGTCGTCGCTTTGCTGGCGAACCTCGGCATTGCCGTCTCCAAGTTCGTCGCGGCAGCGATCACCGGCTCCTCGGCGATGCTGACCGAAGGCGTGCACAGCGTCGTCGACTCCGTGAATCAGCTCCTGCTGATGTGGGGTCGGCACGCATCGAAGCGCCCGCCCGACAAGCTCCACCCGTTCGGCTACGGCCGCGAGCTCTATTTCTGGAGCTTCGTCGTCGCCGTGCTGGTGTTCTCGCTCGGCGCCGGGGTGTCGGTTTACGAGGGCATCATCCACATCGCCCATCCGGAGCCTGCCGTGTCGCGGGTGGTCGCTTACGCGGTGCTGCTGATCGCCTTCCTCCTCGAAGGCTGGTCGACGATCGAAGCCTACCGCGACTTCAGGAACGCCAAGGGGACGCTCGGCTGGTTCCGGGCAATTCGCCGTTCGAAGGACCCGCCCGCCTTCATCGTCCTGCTCGAAAACGGGGCGGCGATCGCGGGGATCGTGGCCGCGGCGATCGGCCTTCTGCTGTCGCAGGTCACCGGCAATCCATTCTTCGACGGCGCCGCATCGGTCGTGATCGGATTGATTCTCGCCTTCACCGCCGCGCTCCTCGCTTACGAATCCAAGGGCCTGCTGATCGGCGAAGCCGCCGACCCGGAACTCGTCCGCAGCCTCCACGCGCTCGCCTCCACCATGCCGGGCGTGGTCGGGGTCGGCTACGTCCTCACCTCCCACTCGTCGCCCGACCAGATCACGGTAATGATGAACGTCGACTTCGACGACGGCATCCTCGCCCGCCAGGTGGAACAGGTCGTCTGTCGCATCGAGGAGGAAGCGCAGGAGCGCTGGCCCCAGGTCCGCCGGCTGTTCGTTCGGCCGATGCAGGGGGCCGCGCGGCAGCTGGAAAAGGAGAAGGTCCGGTGAAGGGCTATTGCGACAATATCGAGAAGCGGACCGTCGAGAACGAGGACTTCCGCCGCGTGCTCTACACCGGGCACAACCTGCAGCTGGTCCTCATGACCTTGCCCGCCGGCTGCGATATCGGCGAGGAGGTGCATCCCGACCGCGACCAGTTCTTCCGCATCGAGGAAGGGAACGGAATCGTCGACATCGACGGCGTCGAGAACCACGTCGAAGACGATTATGCGGTGATCGTCCCCGCAGGCGCTCGGCACAACGTCCGCAACACCGGTTCGCAGCCGCTTCGCCTCTACACCATCTATGCGCCGCCCGAGCACAAGGACGGCATCGTCCAGGCAACCAAGGAGGAAGCCGAAGCCCGGCACCACGCCGAGGAGTGGGACGGCGGGACGACCGAGTAGTTGGCTGTTAAGCCGAGTTGAGTTACTTTCGCCCAATGGATGTCGCGAGCCACACACTTGCGCTTCTGAAAAGATTCCATGCCGAGTTCACGGACTTCCGGCGTGAACAGGAGAGCGTGCGCGCTCGGCTGTCCTCGCTTGAACAGCACTATGCGACGATGTCCGGCGACCTCGCCCAAATTCGGCTGGAGTTGGACGACATCCGGACAGATGTCTCGCGGATCAAGCGCAGATTGGACCTGGTCGAAGCCTGAGGCTTGCCTTGGCTACCCGGCCCCTCCATCCGTGAGGCATGGCGCAATCGATGCACGATGTTTCCGACCCGCGGAACGCGTCGATCCTGATCGACGTGAACGGCGAGCTGAAGCCGCGGAGCGAAGCCGTCGTCTCGGTGTTCGACAGCGGGTTCATGCTCGGGGACGGCGTGTGGGAGGGACTTCGGCTCCACAAGGGCAAGCTCGCGTTCCTCGATCGGCACCTCGACCGGCTCTTCGAAGGCGCCAAGGCGATCGCCATGGACATCGGCCTGTCGCGAGAGGCGCTGACCGAGCGGCTCTACGACAACCTCGACGCCAACGGCATGACCGACGGAGTCCACGTCCGGCTGATGGTTACCCGCGGCGTCCGTTCAACGCCTTACCAGGACCCGCGCGTGATCGTCTCGGGCGCGACGATCGTCATCATCCCCGAGTACAAGGAACCCGACCCGGCGATTTACGAGCGGGGGCTCAAGCTTTTCACCGTCCATGTTCGTCGCGGCGACCCCGCGGTGCAGGACCAAAAGATCAATTCGCACTCCAAGCTCAACTGCATTCTCGCGTCCATCCAGGCGACCCAGGCCGGCGCCGACGAAGCGCTGATGCTCGACCCGCACGGGTTCGTCGCGACCTGCAACTCGACCCACTTCTTCATCGTCCGCGATGGTGAGCTGTGGACGTCGAGCGGCAAATATTGCCTCGGCGGAATCACCCGCGGCGTCACGCTCGAAGTAGCCCGCAAAGCGGGCATTCCGGCGATTGAAAAGGATTTCTCGCTGACCGACGTCTATGGCGCCGACGAGGCGTTCGTCACCGGCACCTTCGCGGGCATCGTGCCGGTGCGGGAGGTGGACGGCCGTCGGCTCGACTGCCCTGGTCCGGTCACAGAGCGGCTGCAGAAGCTCTATGCGGAACGAATGGATCGGGACGCGGAGGAGCAGCCGCGGCCATGAGGTTCATCATACCCGTAGTGTCATTTCTTGCTTGGGGAGCTTGGGGACTCAACAATTCCGGCGACACATTTTCGAGCCCTGAGCAGCGCCGATGGTACTTGGTAGTGCCGCTCGTCGTGGCCGGATTTTCGCTGATAGTGCTGCTGCTCCAGCTCATCCGAGTTCGCACTGTGAGGACGACGGCGCAGGTGTTGGCGGCAATCGCTCTTCTCGCGCTATTGCCATATATCTTGAACTCCGGCGGGGGCATGTGAGCCATGACCCTGCGCATCGCCATGTGGTCGGGGCCGCGAAACCTGTCCACGGCGATGATGCGCAGCTTCTTCAGCCGCTCGGATACGTTCGTTTCCGACGAACCCTTTTACGGCTGTTTCCTGAAGACGAGCGGCGCCGGCCATCCGATGCGCGAAGAGACCATCGCGGCGATGAATTGTGACTGGCACAGCGTCATGGAGTCGCTGCGAGGCTCGCCGCCCAACGGTTCGCCCGTCTGGTACCAGAAGCACATGTGGCATCACATGATCGGGCCGGTCGGCTACGACGATTTTGCCGGCTTCACCCACGCCTTCCTGATCCGCGAGCCCGAGCGGATGATCGCGTCGTACCTGCGCAAGCGCGAAAGCGCGGCGTTCGAGGATTTCGGACTCGAGCGCCAGGCAGAGTTCTTCGAGCGCGAAGCCGACAGGCTCGGCCATGCCCCGCCGGTGATCGACGCCAATGACGTGCTCGCCGATCCCCAGGGCGTGCTTTTGAACCTGTGCACGGCGCTCGGCATCCGTTGGGACACAGCGATGCTTCACTGGAAGGCAGGCCGGCGCGACACGGACGGGATCTGGGCGGCGCACTGGTACAACACGGTCGAGAAGAGCACCGGATTCGGGGCGCCGGAAACAGAGCCGGTCGAGCTCTCCGCCGACGACGAGCGGCTCGCAGATCGCATGCGCAGTTACTACGATCGGCTCGCCGCGCACCGAATAGCCGCATGACCAACGAAGAACAGCTCGGCGGCGGCCGCACCACGCCAGGCGTCGTGCGCGTTGGAAAAACCGTCCGGCGCCCGCCTGCAGGCAATTCAGGGATGCTGGAGGCGTTGCTCGTCTACATGAGCGAGCGCGGCTTTGATGGAGCGCCGCGGTTCCTCGGCCTCGACGAACAAGGGCGGCTCACCTCCAGCTATATTGAAGGTGCTGTTCCGTCAGAGCTCGGAATGCACGATGATGAAGTGCTCGGCGCCGCGGCGCGCCTGATCCGCAGCTACCACGATGCGACGGCCGGATTCAGCTCGAGCTTCGAGATCGTCTGCCATAACGACCTATCACCATGCAATTTCGTCTTCGTGGACGGTGTTCCGGTCGGATTAATAGACTTCGATGCCGCAGCACCGGGCGACCGGCTTTGGGACCTGGGCTATGCAGCCTGGCTTTGGCTCGACATCGGCACGGACGAGCTGTCGCCGCTCGAGCAGCAGCGCCGCCTCGATCTGTTCGCTCGCGCATACGATCCCGAATTATCCATCGAAGCGCTGATCGTTGCGATGATTGGGCGTCAACGGCTCTTGGCTGCCGAGCCGGGCAATGCCGCAAGAGAAGCCTGGGCGTCGGACTGCCTGAACTGGACGTTGGAGAATATTGCCCCTTGAAGTTGACGTTGCGTCAACGTGTACAAGCGCGGCAATGGAACAGCCGCTCGACATTCGCGACGTCGCCCGCCGCACCGGCCTGACCAGCCGTGCGCTTCGCTTCTATGAGGCGCGGGGGTTGCTCGAGCCGTTGCGCACCTACAGCGGACGGCGGCTCTATGGCCGCGGCGAGCTCGAGCGCATCCAGCAAATCCTCGCGCTGAAGCGCGCCGGCCTGACTCTGGCGCAGATCGGCAAGCTGACGGCGCGCGGCGCACTCGACCTCGCCGCACTGGTCGAGGCGCAGCTGAAGATCATCGAGGAGCGCAAGGCCGAGCTCGATGGGGCGAGGGCGCTGCTCCTCTCGATCAAGTCACGCATCGACCGCGGCGAGCCCGTCGATGCCGCGACCTTCTGCTCGCTGATCCGCGAAGGAGACAGAATCATGCAACCGGAAGATTGGAAGAAGGTCACGGACCGCTATTTCTCGCCCGAAGAGCAGGCGCACTGGGCCGAGCATCCGCCGCAGCCGGGCTTCGACCAGGCGGAGTACAGCCGCAAATGGAAGGAGCTCGGCGACCGCGTGCAGGCGGCGATCCCGAACGGACCCGACACCCCCGAGGCGCAGGCGCTGTTCGACGAATGGCAGCAGCTGCTCGCCCCGTTCACGGCGACGGCCACGCCCGAGATGATGCAGGGCGCGACCCGCTTCTACGAGCGCATGGACGAATGGCACGGCGACGTGCCGCAGGCGCCCTTCACGCCAGAGGCCTTCCGCTTCATCCAGGAAATCGGGCGGAGGCGCGCCGACAAGTAGCTTCGAGATGGAGCTCTGAAGAAACCTCGTCATTCCCGCGAAAAGCGAGAATCCCGCTTCTTGGTTCTAACAAGCGGGACCCCCGCTTTCGCGGGGGTGACGGGGTTGCTTCTTTATTTCCGCTCGTACGTCGCGGTGATTTCTGCCTTGGCGATCGTGTGCAGCTGCGCCATCTGTTCCACCTCTTCCACCTTGGCGTCGGGGCCGAGCGGCAGCCGCTCCATGTCGAGCGCGTAAAGCTTGAAGCGGTAGCGGTGCGGGCCATGACCCTTGGGCGGGCACGGGCCGCCGTAGCCCGGCTTGCCGAAGTCGTTGACCGCCTGGGTGAAATTCTTGTTGCTGCCGCCGTTCCCGGAGCCCCGGTCGATCGAGGTTTGCGTGTCGGGGATGTTGAACACACCCCAATGGCGGAAGGTGCCGTGCGGCGCGTCCGGGTCGTCGACGACCAGGGCGAAGCTCTTGGTTGGCGGCGGGGGTTCGGGCCAGCTCAGCTGCGGCGACTGGTCCGCGCCATCGCAGGTGTAGACGGCAGCAATCGGTTGGCCGTCCTTGATGTCCTGACTGCTCATTGTGAATTGCGCGATCGTCGTGCTGTCGTGATCCATGCGATTGTCCTTTCCGCGGCCACCGCAGCTCGTCAGTGCGATGAGCGCGAGCGCCGGGGCGATGCTGACGAACTGCCGCTGTGTCATGCTGAGCCTCCTTGGACGGAAGCGAATCACGAACGAGCTGTTGCTCGCAAGCGTTCCGTTGTTCGTCCGGTGCGGTTGACCCTTCACCGCACCGCCGCTATGTGGCCGGCCGTCCGGGCGAGAGGGATTCTTCGCTCCGCGCCGGGCAAGAGCTGAACATTGCTCGACATGCGCGTCGCCAGGCGGCCGTGAGGCGGCTTCGGCTCCGCGCTTTTTCTGTTGAGCAAAGTAACCGCGGGGGTTTCCCGCAACGAAAGGTGAAGGGCTTCATGCCGACGATCAACCAGCTGATCCGCAAGGGTCGCGAACCGCAGAAGGCCAAGTCGAAGGTCCCTGCGATGGAGCAGAACCCGCAGAAGCGGGGAGTCTGCACCCGCGTCTATACGACGACCCCGAAGAAGCCGAACTCGGCGCTGCGCAAGGTGGCCAAGGTGCGCCTGACCAACCAGCGCGAAGTGATCAGCTACATCCCCGGCGAGGGCCACAACCTCCAGGAGCACAGCGGCGTGCTGATCCGTGGCGGCCGTGTCCGCGACCTTCCGGGCGTGCGCTACCACGTCCTCCGCGGCGTCCTCGACACCCAGGGCGTCAAGGATCGCCGGCAGTCGCGCTCCAAGTACGGCGCCAAGCGTCCGAAATAACCAGGCCAGAGTAAGCCCCGGACACGTTCCGGACACGCTGAAGAGAGAAAAGGAATAATCCAATGGCTCGTCGTCGCCGTCCAGAGAAGCGCGAAATCCTTCCCGATCCGAAGTTCGGAGATGTCGTCCTCTCGAAGTTCATGAACAGCGTCATGCTCGACGGAAAGAAGTCCGTCGCCGAGGGCATCGTCTATGGCGCGCTCGACAATGTCGAGGCTCGCCTGAAGCGCGAGCCGATCGGCGTCTTCCACGACGCGCTCAACAACGTGAAGCCGGGCATCGAGGTTCGCTCACGGCGGGTCGGCGGTGCGACCTACCAAGTGCCGGTCGAGGTCCGTCCGGAGCGCGCCCAGGCGCTTGCAATCCGCTGGCTGATCTCGGCGGCGCGCGCCCGTTCGGAAAAGACCATGTCGGGCCGCCTTTCGGGCGAACTGATGGACGCGTCGCAGAACCGCGGCAACGCGGTGAAGAAGCGCGAGGACACCCACCGTATGGCCGAAGCGAACCGCGCCTTCAGCCACTATCGCTGGTAAAGAGGATTGCTCCGGCTGCCGCCGTCGGGTGGCGCTGGTAAGTTTCATACCTATATCGAGGTGAGCCGCTGCTGAGCGGCCCCCCACATCGCCAAGGAAGAATTGAAATGGCCCGCAGCCATCCGCTCGAACGTTATCGCAATATCGGCATCATGGCGCACATCGACGCCGGAAAGACGACGACCACCGAGCGCATCCTCTATTACACCGGCAAGTCCTACAAGATCGGCGAGGTCCACGAGGGCACCGCGACCATGGACTGGATGGAGCAGGAGCAGGAGCGCGGGATCACGATCACGTCCGCGGCGACGACCTGCTTCTGGGCGGCGGACGAGGGCAAGGGGCCCGAGCACC